>NZ_JBHUWH010000027.1:0-33105 GCF_042670125.1 Kitasatospora sp. NPDC057198
CGTCCGAGGCTGACGTCCGGGCCCGGACGCCCGGGTCTGGCGGCCGAGGCTGGCGTTCGGGCCTGGCGCTCGGGTCTGACGTCCGGGCCTGGCGTTCGGGCCTGACGTCCGGACCGGTTGTCAGGCCGGGGGCGCGCCGCTGCCTCCGGCCAGGCGGGTGAGCCACTCGGCGAGCAGGCGCTGCTCGGCGTCGCTGAGCGCGCCGCTGTCGTCGGGGAGGGCGGCCCGCAGGGCCCGGGCGGCGGGGGCGGGCCCGGACTCCGCGGCGGGGACGGCCGGTTCGGCGCAGGTGACGGCCGCGACCATCGATTCGCGCATGGTGGCCAGCAGCGCCGGATCGCGGTGCTCCGCGGGGGTGGCGTGCCAGGTGGCGACCACGCCCAGGCCGGTGGCCCGGATGATCTGGGCGGCCAGCTTCTCGTCGACCCGCAGCCACCCCGCGGCCGCCAGCCGGCGCACCCGTCCGTACAGGATCTCCAGGCCCGCGCGGTGAGCCGCGCCCGACTCCGAGCCGGTGGCCCGGCTCATTACGGCGAACAGCTCCGGGCGCGCGACCCCGAACTCCACCACCATGTCCCAGCCGCGGCGCAGTTCCTCCACCGGATCCTCCGGGGCGGGGTCGAGCCCGGCGCGCTTGCTCGCCAGGAACTGCGCGTAGCCGTGCTCGGCGACCGCCTCCAGCAGCCCGTCCTTGTCGCCGAAGAGGCGGTAGATGGCGGGCGGCTGCACCCCGGCGGCGGCGGCGACCGCCCGGGTGCTCATCGCGTCGGGGCCGCCGCTCTCCAGCAGCTCGACGGCGGCCTCGACGATGCGCTGCCGCGGGCCGCCGGTGGTGTCACGAGTAGGCATGTATCGATGGTACCGATTTATTGATTCCACCGTTAGTTCCAGTGTTATCGTTGAAGTGATTCCACTGGAAACACGGTTGGGAGAACCCCGTGATCATCGTGACCGGAGCCACCGGCGCACTCGGCCACCGCATCGTCGAACGCCTGCTGGAGCGCCTTCCCGCCGACCGCGTCGGCGTCAGCGTCCGAGACCCCCGCAAGGCCGAGGACCTCGCCGACCGCGGCGTCCGCGTCCGGCCCGGCGACTTCGACGACCCCGACTCGCTCGCCCACGCCTTCGAGGGCGCCGAACAGGTGCTGCTGGTCTCCCTCGACCGCACCGGCGAGGAGTGCGTCACCGGCCACCGCGCCGCGATCGACGCCGCGGTCCGGGCCGGCGCCGCCCGCATCCTGTACACCAGCCAGATGGGCGCCGCCCACGACTCCCGCTTCCGGGCCTGCCGGGACCACGCCCGCACCGAGGACCTACTGCGCGCCACCGGCCTGCCCTGGACGGCACTGCGCAACGGCTTCTACACGGCCAGCGCCCTGCGGTTCCTGGAAGCCGCCCGCCACAGCGGTGACATCGCGCTGCCCGCCGACGG
Organism: Kitasatospora sp. NPDC057198; assembly: GCF_042670125.1. Taxonomy (NCBI): domain Bacteria; kingdom Bacillati; phylum Actinomycetota; class Actinomycetes; order Kitasatosporales; family Streptomycetaceae; genus Kitasatospora; species Kitasatospora sp. NPDC057198. Next base: position 1,433 of record NZ_JBHUWH010000027.1, read on the forward strand.
CCCCGTCGCCTGGACCGGCCACGACGACCTCGCCGAGGCCACCGCGGTGATCCTGACCGCCGAGGGCCGCTTCGAGGGCCCCACGCCGCCGCTCACCGCCGGGGCCGCACTCGACTTCGACGCCGTCGCCGAGGTGGCGGCCCGGCTCACCGGCCGGCCCTTCACCCGCACCGCCGTCCCCGACGAGGTCTTCCGCGAGCAGACCGTGGCGCACGGCGCCCCCGCCCCGATCGCCGACCTGCTGGTGAGCATCTTCGCGGCGGCCCGCGACGGCGAGTTCGCCACCGTCGACCCGACGCTGGCCGAACTGATCGGCCGGGAACCCGCCGGCTTCCCCGCCCTGCTGGAGCGCGCCTGGGCCGCGTAGCCCGCGCCGCAGCACGGCCCTGGGGCGTCCGCCGCCCGCCGCCACGCGGCGCCCCGGGCCCAGCGGCCTACCGCGGGCGGCGGAAAGTCGAACGGCCTTGGCGCGCGGCCCCGTTAGCATCGGACGATGTCCGAACTGGAGCAGTTGCGTCCCGACCACGCCCCGGCGGTCCTGGCCTTCGAGACGGAGAACCGCCGGTACTTCGCGGCCACCGTCTTCGACCGCGGCGACGAGTTCTTCGCGCGGTACGAGGACCGGTACCGGTCCCTGCTGGCCGAACAGGAGGGCGGTGGCTGCGCCTGCTACCTGCGCGTCGCCGCGGACGGCGCGGTGCTCGGCAGGTTCAACCTGATCGACATCGCGGGCCGCGGCGCGAAGCTCGGCTACCGCGTCGCCGAACACGCCACCGGCCGCGGCCTGGCCACCGCTGGCGTCGAGGAGCTGTGCCGACTCGCCCGGACCCGGCACGGGCTGACCGTGCTGCTGGCGGCCGCCGCCACCGACAACGCCGCCTCCCGCAGGGTGCTGGCCAAGACGGGCTTCATCCCGGTCGGCCCCGCCGCCCCGGAGGAACTCGGTGGCAGACCCGGCACCTGGTACCGGCGCGAACTGGGCGGCGCGGAGGGAGCGGGAGGGGAGTAGACGAGAGGGGAGTAGGCGCCGGACGGGGACGGCTCAGCCGTTGGTGGGGCTGGGCGCGGGAGCGGGGGAACGGCCCGGCTCCGGTCTCGGTTCCGGGGCGGGTGGCGGGCCGGGGGTGGAGCCGGGGATGGGGTCGGGGCCGGGGCCGGGGGCCCGGTGGGCGGCGAGGAAGGCGACGGTGGCGGCGCCCCAGCCGAACTCCTCCGCCCTGGCTCGGGCCGCGGCCCGCCGCTCCGCTTCCGGACGCTCCAGCAACTCCCTTACCGCGAGGGCGAATCCGGCCCCGGTATCAGCCGCCGCGAGACCGGCCCGGCCGACCACCTGGGGCAGCGCGGAGGAGCGGCTGACCGCGACGGGAGTGCCGCAGGCCAGGGTCTCCAGCGCGGCCAGCCCGAAGGTCTCCACCGGGCCCGGGGCGATCGCCGCGTCCGCCGTGGCCAGCAGCGCCGCCACCGCGGAGCGCTCCGCGAGGTGCCCCAGGAACCGTACCGGGAGCCGCAGTTGACGAGCCTGCCGCTCCAGCCGGCCGCGCAGTGGACCCGCCCCCGCGACGGCCAGCACGGCCGGGACGCGGTGCCGGCGGCGCAGTTCGGACAGCGCCTCCAGCGCCCGCTCGGGCCGCTTCTCCCCGGACAGCCGGGAGCACATCACCAGCAGCACCTGCCGCGGATCGGCCAACTCCGCCCGCAGCGAGGGGTCGTGGCACTCCGGGCGCATCGTCTCCAGGTCCACCCCCAGCGGTGCCCGCTCGACGTTGCGGGCGCCGATCCGCTCGAACTCCTCGGCCGCCCACGCCGTCGTGCACAGCACCGTGTCGTAGCTCCGCGCGGTACGGGAGTTGAGCCGGTCCGCGAGCCGCCGTGCGGTGCCGGGCGGCACGCCCCGGGCGCCGAGCACGCCGGTGGCGCTCTCGTGCGAGACCATCATCGACCGCACCCCGTGCGCCCGCGCCCACCCACCCGTCCAGCGCAGCGTGGTGCGGTCCGACACCTCCAGCCGGTCCGGTGCCAACTCCGCCAGCAGCGCGGCGAGTCGGCGCCGGCCGCCGAGCACCCGGTAGCCGCCGGTGCCCGGGACGCGCGGGCCGGGCAGCGTGATCACCCGGCCCTGTTCGGTCCACTCGTCGCGGTGGGCCGGGCCCGGCACCACCAGCACCGGTCGGTGGCCCGCCGCCAGATAACCCGCGCCGAGGTGCCGCAGCGCCGTCCGCAGGCCGCCCGAGACCGGGGTGACGAAGTTCGCCACCCGGACGATGCACAACCCGCCGTCCGTACGGGCCGGTTCACGGTTCACGCGGGCTGCTCCTCGACCGAGAGCGGGACGGGGGAAACGGCGGGGGCGGAACCGGGCGCGGGGGAGGGGGCCCCGGCCTGGCGGGGCGCCGGGACGCCGCCGAGGAGCGGCTGCGCGGCGGACGCCACCGGGGCGGCGGTGCCGGCAGGGGTGGCGACAGGGGTGGGGGCAGGGGCGGCGGGCTCGGCAGTGGGCGGGGCGGCGGCCCGGGTGCGCTGCCGGTGTTCGGCGAGCACCTCCTCGTAGTGCCGGATCAACTGGTCGCCGACCGCCTCCCACGTCCGGCCGGTGACCTCGGCCCGGCCCGCCGCGCCGTACCGGGCGCGCAGTTCGGGAGCGGCGGCGAGTTCGGCGACGGCCCGCGCGACGGCACCCGGGTCACGCGGGGCGACCAGCAGTCCGGTGCGCCGGTGGCCGACCAGGTCGAGCGGACCGCCGACCGCCGGGGCGACCACCGGGACGCCGCTGGCCATCGCCTCCTGGACGGTCTGGCAGAAGGTCTCCAACGGCCCGGTGTGCACGAACAGGTCCAACGAGGCGAAGCAGCGGGCGAGTTCGGTGCCGGTGCGGCGGCCGAGGAACACCGCGCCGGGCATCGCCGCCTTCAACGCGGGCGCGCTCGGACCGTCCCCGATCACCACCACCCGTACGCCCGGCAACCGGGACGTCTCCGCCAGCAGGTCGACCCGCTTCTCCGGGGCGAGCCGTCCGACGTACCCCACCAGCACCTCGCCGCCGGGGGCCAGCGCGCGGTGCAGCGCCTCGTCCCGGTGCTCGGGGTGGAAGCGGGCCGAGTCCACCCCGCGCGCCCAGATCCGCACCTGGCGCACCCCGTGCGCGGTGAGGTCCTGCGCGGCCGGGGTCGACGGCGCGAGCGTGCGGGCCGCGGCGCGGTGCACCGAGCGGATCCGCGCCCAGGCGATCGCCGAGCCGATGCCCCGGCCCATCCGGTACGCCTGCGCGTACCCTGCCAGGTCGGTCTGGTAGACCGCCACGGTCGGCAGGCCGAGGCGCTCGGTGAGCCGGGCGGCCCGCGCGCCGAGAACGAACGGACTGGCCAGGTGCACCACGTCCGGCCGGTGGGCGGTCAGGGCGGCGGCCAGCCGGCGGCCGGGCAGCGCGATGCGCACCTGCGGGTAGCGCGGCAGCGGGACGGAGGGAACGCGCACCACCGGCAGCGCCTCCCGGTCCGGGCCGAAGGACTGCGGCGGGCAGTGCGCACCCCGGGCCGGGGCGGGGGTGATCACCAGGGGCTGGTGGCCCCGCCGGACGAGGTGCTCGGCAGCCCTCAGCACGCTGTGGGCCACGCCGTTGACCTCGGGCGGGAAGGACTCGGTGACGATGGCGACTCGCATGCCAACGTTGTGACCAACCGGGGCGTGCGGTCAGCCAAAGGGATCTTTCGCGCAGACGAACGTCTGCCGCCATTTCCGCACTGGTGTGTGAATGCCGGATCCGGGTGGGGAGCGGGGGTGGGAGTAGGTGCGGGACGGGGAGGACGGGGCGGGCCGTCCGGCCGGGGAGCGCCGTCCGTGGGTGCTTTGCGGCGTTTTGTCCGAGTAATCTGGCGGGATGGAACATGCGGGAGGGGAGACGGCGCAACCCGCCGACGGGCCACCGGCGAACGGGTCCGGCGGCCCGCCCGCGCCCGGTGCTGCTGTCGGTGGTGCCGGTGCCGGTGTCACGGCTGGTGGCGCCGGTGCCGGTGTCGCGGCCGCCGGTGTCGTCACCGTCGACGGGGCGGGTGGCGGGGCGGCCGGTGAGCTGTGGCGGGCCGTCCGGCACGACACCGGGCGGCTGCCCGAGCACCTGGCCGTACTGGCGGTGCACCAGGAGTCCGGGCCGGCCGCGAAAGCCGTGGCTGGACTCTCCGGGACGGTCGCCGAGCGGCGCACCGCGGTCATCACCCACGGCATCCGGTTGAACCTGGTCGAGGGCTGCGTGATCGGCGGGCCGCTCGTCCTGCTCGTCCCGGTGGCGTTCTGCGCCGCGATGCTCGCCCAGGCCCGGATGGTCCTCGAACTCGCCACCCTCGCCGGGGCCGACGGCGACGCCACCGGGCGCAGCGCCGAACTCCTCGTCCTCCAGGGCGTGTACCCCACCGTCGCGGAGGCCCGGTCCGCGCTGGCCGCCACCGCCGCGGAGGACGCCGCCCCCAAGGCCGGGCCGCAGCCCCGCCCGTCCCGGCTGGACATGATCCGTCGGATGATCTACCTGCTCGGGCTGGTCGCGATCGGCGAGGACCACCGGGGCCGGGTCCGCCGGATCGCCGGCTGGGTCGGCACCGGCCTGCTGGTGGCCGTCGGCCTCGCCTTCCCCGTGGTGTGGATCCCGGTCATGGGGCGCGCCAACGTCCGCGCCACCACCGCCCTCGCCCAGCGCGCCACCGCCTTCTACTGGCCCGGGGAGGCGGCCGCGTCCGGCAACGACCCGCGGCCCGAGGAGGCGTACGCCCGCACCGCCACCATCGCCGTCCTCGGCCAGACCCTGCTGGCCCTGCTGCTCCCGATCGCGGCCTTCCTGTTCGTGCTCTTCCTCGGCTTCGACCTGGTCGGCGGGCACCTCGCGACCGCCTTCCTGGTAGCCCTCGCGGCCGGCGCGGCCTACGCCGCCGACCGGGCCCGCCGAGCCCGCGGCTCCCGCGGCCCGCGCGGTCCGCGCCGCTCCCGGCACCCACGGCGTCCGCACAGAGGCGACGGTGCGGCCCACCGGTGATCGGTGCGGATGGCGCTGGAACTGCCGGGCGGGCCTGGGCCTGCCAGGTCCGGGTGCCCGTGGTCCGGGGTGCTCCCGGCTTCCGTACGGAGGCGGCTGGGCATCCCGCAGCAATTCGTCAGGTCGGCTCCCGAATTCCCGGGACGGGTCTGCCGGGCCCGGATTTCCGCGCTCGGGGCCGTGTGCGATGCGCCGCAGTGATTCGTCAGGGCGACTCCCGAATTGCCCGTTTCGGGCGGTACGGCCGGGCGGGGCGGCCGATGGGCCCAGTGGCAGAGTGGCCGGCGTACGAGAGGTGCTGATCGACCAGGCCAGGAGGCTCGTCGCCGAGCTCCACCCCGAGGCGTCGGCGGCGGTGCTGGCCGGCTCCGTGGCCGCGGGCCGGGCCCGGACGGGCAGCGACCTCGACCTGGCCGTGCTGCTGCCCGACGGGCAGGGCACCCACCGTGAGACGCTGCGCCACGAGGGCCGGGGGGTCGAGGGTTCGCGCACACCCGCACCGGGCTGGACGAGCTGCGGGCCTTCGCCGCGGCCTCCCGCCGCGGGGTGGTCCAGCAGCCGTAGGCGACCGGGCTGATCCTGCTGGACCGCGACGGGCACGCCGCCCGGACCGCCGAGGACCGCCGAGGACCGCCGGACCGAACTGCTGGCCGGACCGCCCCCGTCGGCGGCCGAGCAGCGTGAGAACCTGCGGTACGCGCTGACCGGCCGCCTGCTGGACGACCTGCGTGACGCCCCGGACCGGCTGGAGGCGCCGGCCGTCGGTGCCGAGGTGCTCCGCGCCGCCGCCGACCTGCTCAGCGACCACCACCGGGCCTGGACCGGAACGGGCAAGTGGTTCCCGCGCCGCCTGCTGTCCGCCGCCGCGACCGTACTCGACCTGGTCGGCGGCCCGCTCTCGGCCGGGTACCACCGCAGCCGGCCCCGGCCCCGGCCGGCGGCAAGCGCTGACGGCTGCCCGCCGGGACGGCCCGACCCGGCGCAACCGGACGGCGCCGCGACCGCGTCGTTGGGTACCGGGCGCGACCGCGTGCCGGGCCGTGCGCCGGGGCCGTGCGCTGCGGCTGTGTGCTGCGGCCGTGTGCTGCAGGGAGACCGGAGAGCGCCGGAAGAGCGCGACGAGGCGGGGACGGGTGGGCCGGGCGATGACGAGGACGGCGGGCGCTGCGAAGGCGGCCGCCCCGGGGCGGACGGCGGGCGTGGTGCCGTGGGGAGTGGCGGCGGGCGCGCTCGCCTGGGGCCTCGCGGGGGCATGGCGCGCCGCGCACGAGGCCAACTACCCGTGGAACGCCTGGACCCCGATCGGGTACGGCGCGGCGAAGGGCGTCCTCCTGGGCGCCCTGGCCGGCTGGTGCGCGACCCTGCTGCTCCGCCGGGCCACCGCCGCCCGGCGCGGACCGCTCGCCCCGGCGTTCCTCGGGGCCCTGTCGGGCGGCCTGCTGCCGGGCAGTGTCCGCGACTTCCTCGGGGAGCCCCGGCCCGAGACGCTCTACTACTTCGACGGGCCCCGGCCCGACGCGCAGTGGTACTGGGGTCCGCTGCTCGCCGAGTGGCTGACCCACACCGTGCTGCCCGCGCTGGGCTGCGCGCTGCTCATCACGGCCGGTGTCCGGCTCTCGGCCCGGTTCTCCCGCCCCCGTGCCCTCGGCAGGGCGGTTCTGGCCCTGACGGGGGCGGGCCTGCTGCTCCTACCGTCGGTGGCGTCCGCCGGCCTGCCCGCCCCGGTGGGCAACGGGCGGCACGTCAACGAGTCGGCCGAGACCGGGATGGTGGTCGTGGCCGTCGCGTTCGGCGTGCTCACGGTCGCGCTGGTCCCACGGAGAGGCAAGGGGCGCCCGGACGTTCCGGGGCCGGGGCCGGGTTCGGGCTCGGGCCCGGTCCGGGCTCCGAGCCCGCCGGCCGACGGCCGGAGGCGCGCCTGACCGGACGGCAGCGGGTCCGGAACCCGGGAGGCGGCGGGTGCGTTGGGCCGCGGCCCGGGCGCTGCCGGGTCAGGACGGCCGGGGGCGGGCCCGGGCCACCAGCAGCGCGATGTCGTCCTCGGCGTCCTGCGGGGCCAGTTCGGCCAGGGCGGCGTCCAGCAGCGAGTCGAGTGGGCGGTCGGAGGGCAGGCGCAGCGCGGACAGGCGGGCCAGCGAGACGTCGATGTCCTCGCCGCGCCGCTCCACCAGGCCGTCGGTGTAGAGCAGCAGGGCGTGGTCCGCGCGCAGTTCCATGGTGGTCTGCTCGTACCCGCCGACCCCGGTGCCCAGCGGCGGGCCGGTCGGCACCTCGACCAGCTCGGTGGCGTGCGGGGTGAGCAGCGCGGGCGGCAGGTGGCCCGCCCCGGCGAGGGTCCAGCGGGCGCGGGCCGGGTCGGCGAGGGCCAGGACGCAGGTGGCCGGGCGGGCGTTCTCCTGCTCGGCGATCAGCGCGTCGAGCTGGCGCAGGATCCGGTGCGGCGGCAGGTCCGTCGCGGCGACGTAGCGCAGCGTGGAGCGGTAGTTGCTCATGTCGACGGCGGCCTCGACGCCGTGGCCCATCACGTCGCCCATCGCGAGCAGCGTCCGTCCGAACGGCAGCCGCACCGTCTCGTACCAGTCGCCGCCGACCACCGAGGTGATCCCGGACGGCAGGTAGCGGGAGGCGAGTTCGAGGTTGGGGTGCGGGCTGCCGGGCTCGGCGAGCAGGGCCCGCTGGAGTTCCAGGGCGGTGTTCTGCGAGCGGGCGTAGCGCCGGGCGTGGTCGAGGGTGAGCGCGGCGCGCCCGGCGACGGCGGCGAGCAGTTCGGTGTCCTCGCCGGTGAAACCGAGCGAACCGCCGTGCGTCCGGGCCAGGGTGAGCACCCCGATCGGCCGCCCGCGGGCGGTCAGCGGCACCGCGAGCAGGCAGTCCACGCCGGCGGCCCGGTACGCGGACAGGGCGTCCTCGTCCGGTGCGAGCGCCGCGAGTTCGTCGGCGGACAGCAGGTTGGCCACCACCGGGCGGCCCTCGGCGAGCGCCCGGCCGGCCACCGAACCGGGGCGGTGGCGCACCGTGCCGCCCGTCGGGACGGGCGGCCGCGCGTCCGCCGCGGGCCCCCGGTCGAGGGGGGCGGGCCGGGCGAGCGCGGCGGCCCGCCGCAGTCGGGGGCGCGGCCGGTCCGGGCCGGTGGCGGCGTCCGGGCGTGTCGCGGGGGCGGCGCCGGCGGCGGTGTCGGCGGCAGTGTCGGGCGTGTCGAGCGGCAGCACGTCGACCAGGGCGAGGTCGGCGGAGCCGGGGACGGCGAACGCGGCGAGCTCCGCGCAGGTGGTGTCCGGGTCGAGGGTGGTGCCGATCCGCCCCGCCCCGGCCTCCAGCAGGGCGAACCCGGCCCGGACGCGTTCGAGTTCCGCCCGGTGGGCGTCGGCGCCGCCGGGCAGCACGACCAGCACCCCGGTCGGCGCGCCCGCCACCTCCAGGCGGCGGAAGTCGGCGGCACGCCCGGCGAACCTTCCCGAGCGGGGCCGCCCGTCGGCCAGGACGCGCGGGAGCGCCGGGTCCGGGTCCGTGACGGCGCGCCCCAGCACGGCAGTCGGCGACACGTCGGTGACCTGCTGGAACGACGGGTTCAGGTAGCGCCAGCGCAGGCCGGCGTCGAGCACCGCCAGCGCGACGGGCAGTTGGTCGAGCAGGGCGTCGGCCAGCGCGCCGCGGTCCACCCGCAACGCCGCGGAGGCGGCGGTGAGCAGCGAACCCGTCGAGTCGCCGCCCGCCGGTTCGGGCCGCACCCGTGATCCCTCCCTCACCACGTCCCCCCCGCGGAACCGTCCGCGGGCGCGGCACGCCGCCGCACCGCACATTGGCGTACGCCGCCGCACCGCATGCCGTCGCACCGTACGTTGCCGCACCGCACATCGGCGTACCGCACGGCTCGGGTACGGCTCGATGCGCCGCCTCCCGGGTGATCCGCACCCGGGGACCGCACCATACTCGGTCGAACCGTCCGAACCCGAACCGGGCGCGGGGAGAATTCCGCTGGGAGCGAGCTTTTTTGCCAACCGGTGTCCTGCTGCCCGCAGAGCCGGCCCGCGCCCCGCCCGGAGGGGCGCGGGGCCACTGGTGCGGACCGGTCCGGGCGGGCGGGGAGAATGGAGCCGACCGCCACCCCGCCACAGGAGAGCCCGCACCGTGACCGATCAGCAGCACCCCGCCCCGACCGGCCGTCGACTCGAGCTGCTCGCCGACTGCTCCGCCTGCTTCGGGCTGTGCTGCGTCGCCCTGCCCTTCGCCAAGTCCGCCGACTTCGCGGCGAACAAGAACGCGGGCACGCCCTGCCGCAACCTGCAGGCCGACTACCGCTGCGGGATCCACCCCGACCTGCGCGAACGCGGCTACCAGGGCTGCACGGTCTTCGACTGCTTCGGGGCCGGGCAGAAGGTCTCCCGGCACACCTTCGGCGGACGCAGCTGGCGCGAGGACCGGGACACCGCCCGGCAGATGTTCGAGACGTTCCCGGTGATGCGCCAACTGCACGAACTGCTCTGGTACTTGGCCGAGGCGCTGGAGCTGCCGAAGGCCCGGCCGGTGCACGCCGAGCTGCGCCGGACGTTCGACGGGATCGAGGAGCTGACCCGCCGGGACGCGGCCGCGCTGACCGCCGCCGACGTGCCCGGCATCCGGGCCGGGGCGAACGAACTCCTGCTCAAGGCAAGCGAGTTGGCCCGCGCCGCAGTGCCCGGCAAGAAGCGCAACCACCGGGGTGCCGATCTGATCGGGGCCCGCCTGCGCGGTGCGGACCTGCGCGGCGCCAACCTGCGCGGCGCCTACCTGATCGCGGCCGACCTGTCCGGCGCCGACCTGCGGGAGGCCGATCTGATCGGTGCCGACCTGCGGGACGCGGACCTGCGGGGCGCCGACCTGACCGGCGCACTGTTCCTCACCCAGGCCCAACTCAACGCCGCCAAGGGCGATTCCACCACCCGCCTCGGCGCCGCGCTGGCCCGCCCCGCGCACTGGTGATCCCCGACTGAGCCCTGGCCCCGGGCGCCGCTCGGGCCCCGCACAGGCTTCTACCAGGCTTCGCCCCGGCCCTGTCCGGGCGCCGCCGCCCGGCGCGCGAGGGGGCGCGCAGGGGCGCGCGCGTACCCCCGAATCGGGATTAATTGCCTGCGGTCGGACCGGAAGCGGGCGTATGGTCATGAACTCCCCGACGCGAGAGGAGGATCATCCGCGATGGGAATGTTCAAGGACGCGCCACCCAGCGAGCATCCGGACTTCACCCAACTGCGGTTCATGGCCGCCGGTACGCCCTCGTGGTGGAAGCGCAACCGCCACAAGGCACTGGGCGTGGCGGGCCTGCTGGCCGGCTTCTGGCTGGCCAGCCACTACAACACCGCAGCCCCTGCCGCTTCCTGCACCCCGACCGCCGGCACCGAAACGTCCGCCCCGGCCCCGCAGGGCGCGGTCGCGGGGCGCTGACCCCGCCCGTGCGGCCGGTGCACGCGGCACCGACCCCCGGTTCCCCTTCGCGTCCGGAGGGGAACCGGGGGCCGGACCACCAATGGCAGGGGGAGAGTTGACGTCGCGTCAGCTCATGCCCGTCACTTGCCGCTGTCGCGCAGCGCGGTGAGCGTCGCATCGAGGGCGGCGCCGGAGTCGCGCGGACGGTTGTAGGGGAGCCTGCCGAGCAGCGAGCCCATCGCGCAGGTGTTGCTGACGGCCGAGAACAGCAGGCCGCCACCGACCGCGGCCGACACCCAGCGCACGCCGGGGACGGCCACGTCCACGACGACGCCGGCCAGCACCAGCGAACCGGCCACCAGGCGGACCTGCCGGTCCATCGCCCAGCGGGGCTTCTGGCCGGGCACCTGGTTCAGCGGTCCGCCGTTGGCAGCCCAGGCGGAGGTGCCGCCGTCGACGAGCAGTGCCTGCACACCGGCCGAGGCGAGCTGCTCGCAGGCGTTCAGGGCACGGGCGCCGGAGGCGCAGACGACGGCCAGTTCGCCGCGCTCGGCGGCGGCTCGCAGGGCGGGCAGGGCCTGCGTCAGCCGGTCGAGCGGCACGTTGTGGGCGCCGGGGATGTGGCCGCCGGCGAACTCGCCGGGGGAGCGGACATCGATGACGGTCAGCTGGTGCAGGCGGGGCTGGAGCTGTTCGACGGTCAGAGGCATGGTCATCGGAGCGGGTGAACCCTTCGGGAGGAGACGGCCCCGGCGCGTACGGACGGGCCGGGTCGGGGGGAGTGGGAAGGCGGGGAGCGGCCGAGGACGCCTGAGCGGCACCGGGAGCCGGAAAGGCGCGGGGAGCGGTGTCACCGCAGGTGGGCGGCGTCCGGGCGGTACGTTCGGGCGACTCGACGGGGGCGTCAGGGCACGGTGTCGGAGCACGGCGTCAGAGCACGGCGTCCACCAGCATCAGGGCGGCGACCGCCAGCAGCGCCCCGGCGAACAGCCGTTGCAGCGTGCGGCCGGACAGCTTCGCGGCGAGCCGCTTGCCGTCCCAGGCGCCCAGGATCGCGGCGGCGGCGAACGGGCCCACCGTCGACCAGGGGATCTCGGCGGACGCGCCCAGCCGGGGCAGCAGTGCGGCCAGCGAGTTCAGGGTGATCACCAACAGGCTGGTGCCGATCGCCTCGGCCATCGGGAAGCCCAGGAAGGACACCAGCGCGGGCACCGCGAGGAACCCGCCGCCGACGCCCAGCACCCCGGTCGCCGCGCCCAGCCCGGCGCCCGCCAGCGCGGCCCGCCGCGCGGGGACGGGTGCGGCGGAGACGCCGGCGGCCACCGGGAGCGGGCACAGCTCGGGGTTCATCCGCGCGGGGATCATCTCCGTGGAGACGATCACCGGCGACCCCGCGCCGCCGGTCACCGTACTGCCGGGCACCGTGCCGCCGGGCGCCGTACTGCCGGATGCGGTACGGCCGGGCACCGCGCTGTCGGAGGCCGGGCCGGTGGCGGGTCCAGGCAGCAGCCGGGCGACCGCCGCCGACCCGAGGGCGGAAGGCAGTTCCGCCGCAGGTCCGATGCTCGGCGCGCGGCCGGTGTCGCCGCCCCGTCCGCCGGCCAGCATCCGCCAGGCGGCCAGTCCGGCCAGCAGCGCGAACGCGGCGGTCAGCGCGGGGCCGGGCAGGTGGCGGGAGAGCGCGCCGCCGAGCGCGGCGAACGGCAGTCCGGCCGCACCGAACAGTAGGCCCTCGCGCCAGCGGACGCGTCCGGCTCGGGCGTGGGCGAGCAGGCCGGTGAGCGAGGTCGCGGCGACGATCAGCAGGCTGGCGGTGGTCGCGGCGCCGGGCGTCAGCCCGATCAGGTAGATCAGCGCGGGGACGGCCAGCATGCTGCCGCCGCCGCCGAGTCCGCCCAGTGCCAGGCCGACCACCGCGCCGGCCATCAGCGCGAGCAGGACGGTGCTCATATCGTCCCGCCGCAGCGACACTCGCCCCGGTGCAGGGGCTGCCCGTTCCGGTGCAGGGGCTGTCCGCCCCGGTGCACGGGCAGTCCGTCCCGGAGCCAGGCGCGCATGCCGCCCACCACGTTCACCGTCGGCACCCCGCGCGCGTTCAGCAGTTCGGTGGCGGTCTGCGAGCGGTTGCCGGAGCGGCACACCGCCAGCACCAGCCGCCCGCCGCCCGCGGCCCGTACGGCGTCCGCGGCCCGCGCGGCGTCCGGGCTCCCGGTGGCGCCGAGGTCGCCGAGCGGGAGCAGCAGGGCGCCGGGCGCGTGCAGTTCGGCGTGCTCCTCGGGCTCGCGCACGTCGAGCAGCAGCGCCTCACCGGCGGCGGCCAGGCGGTGCGCCTCGGCGGGGTCGATCTGCGCGGGCGCGGGCGGCTGGGGGGTCCAGGCCACGGTGTCCTCCTGGGAACTGGCGGGCGGTACGGGGGTCCGGCGGGTTCCCGGGCGGCGGGCCGTCCTCGGGAAGATACCGGCGGGGGTATATCGTTGGTCTCGAGCATATACCCCCACCGGTATTGGCCGGGCAGGGCTCCTGGCGGAGAACTGCCTGCAATAATACCTAGGGGGGTATCGAAGTCCGCAGGTCCGCGTGCGGCGCCCGCCCCAGGGCGCCCCGGCCGCCGACCGCGCCCGACGCAGAGAACCCCACGCAGAGAAGAGGACACCCGTGTTCTTCGCCCAGTACTACCTCGACTGCCTCTCCCAGGCTTCGTACCTGATCGCGGACGAGACCACCGGCCGCGCCGTCGTGGTCGACCCGCGCCGGGACGTGGACGAGTACCTCGCCGAGGCCGAGGCCCGCGGCTTCACCGTCGAGGGCGTCATCAACACCCACTTCCACGCCGACTTCCTCTCCGGGCACCTCGAACTCGCCGACCGCACCGGTGCCTGGATCGGCTACGGCCGCCGGGCCGAGACTGAGTACCCGATCCGCAAGCTCGCCGACGGCGAACGGATCAGCCTCGGCGAGGTCGTCCTGGAGATCATGGAGACGCCCGGCCACACCCCCGAGTCGGTCAGCGTCCTGGTCCGCGAGAAGGCCGGGGACGCCGTCCCGTACGGCGTGCTCACCGGCGACGCGCTGTTCGTCGGCGACGTCGGCCGCCCCGACCTGCTGGCCTCCGCGGGCGTCACCGCCGACCAGCTCGGCCGGATGCTCTACGACAGCGTCCAGCGCAAGCTGATGGCGCTGCCCGACGAGGTCCGGGTCTTCCCCGCGCACGGCGCCGGATCCGCCTGCGGGAAGAACCTGTCCACCGAGCGGCAGTCCACCGTCGGACAGCAGCGCGCCACCAACTACGCCTGCGCGCCGATGACCGAGGACGAGTTCGTGGCCATCGTCACCGCCGGACAGCCCACCGCCCCCGGCTACTTCGGCTACGACGCCGACCTCAACCGCCGCGACCGCGAACTGTTCGACGCCGCCGCCCTCGCCGTCCCGCTGGACGCCGACGCCTTCCTCGCCCGCCGCGCCGAGCCCGGCACCGTCGTGGTCGACGCCCGGGACCCGCTGGAGTTCGCCGCCGGACACCTCGCCGGGGCCGTCAACGTCCCCGCCGACGGGCGCTTCGCCGAGCAGAGCGGCACCGTCCTCGACCCGGCCTGGCCGCTGCTGGTGATCGCCCCGGAGGGCCGCGAGCAGGAGACCGTCACCCGGCTGGCCCGGATCGGCTTCGACCGCGTCGCCGGCTACCTGGCCGACCCCGAGAGCGCCTTCCGCGGCGCCCCCGAGCAGATGCGCCAGGCCCCCCGCCGCACCGTCGCCGACCTGCGCGCCGAACTCGCCGGAGCCGAACCCCCGTTGGTCGTCGACGTCCGCGGCGAGGGCGAGCGGGCGGACGGGCACATCCCCGGCTCCGTTCACCTCCCGCTGGCCGAACTCCCGCACCGCCTCGCCGAGATACCGCGGGACCGCCCCGTCGTCGTGCACTGCGCCGGCGGCCACCGCTCCTCCATCGCGGCCAGCCTGCTGCGCCACCACGGCCACCCGCTGACCTCCGACCTGCTCGGCGGCTACGGCGCCTGGGAGGCCGCGGCCTGACCGCACCACCGCCGCGGCGGGCGCGCAGGGGACGGGTGACTCCGGCGGACGGGGAACTCCGGCGGGCGGGGAATGCGCCGTTCGTCGGGCGGGTTGATACGGGCGGGGGTATGAGTAGAACGTCACGCCGCGTGGCACGGTGCCCCCCGCACCGGCCGGCGCACGGCACGGAACACGGGGCGGGCGACGACCGGCGCCCGCCGAGGACGAGGAGGAGACCCGATGCAGGTGGGCGACGAGGCCGTCGGCGCGGTGCTGAACCGGCTGCGCCGGGCACAGGGCCAACTGGCCGGCGTGATCGCGATGATCGAGGCCGGGCGCGACTGCAAGGACGTGGTGACCCAACTCGCCGCGGTCTCCAGGGCGTTGGACCGGGCCGGGTTCAAGATCGTGGCCAGCGGCATGCGCCAGTGCATGGCCGAGGCGGAGGAGGGCACCGCCCCGATGAGCGAGGCCGAGCTGGAGAAGCTCTTCCTGGCCCTCGCCTGATCCGTCACCCCTGCGGGGGCCTCACCGCTGCGGAGCGTCACCCGCGCGGCGCACCATCCGGACAGGACGCCATTCGTACGGCGCGCCATCCGGACGGGACACCATCCGTACGGGGCGCCATCCATGCGGGGCGTCATTCGCGGCGCCGGGGTGCGGGAGCCGGAACACGCACCGCGCTCCGGCGCGGTGCGTGCGGCCGCGTGTGGTTGCGGGCGGCTGTGCTCAGGCCAGGGTCAGGAACATCTTCTCGAGTTCCGCCTCGGTCATCGGGGCGGCACCCTCCTCGGCCTCCGCGAGGCACTGGCGCATGCCGCTGGCGAGGATCTTGAAGCCGGCCCGGTCCAGCGCGCGCGAGACCGCGGCGAGTTGGGTCACCACGTCCTTGCAGTCACGTCCGGCCTCGATCATCGCGATCACGCCGGTCAGCTGGCCCTGTGCCCGGCGCAGCCGGTTCAGCACCGCGCCGACGGCTTCCTCGTCCACCTGCATCGAGCACCTCCTCGCCCTTCCTGAACTCGCCCGATCATACGGGAGGCGCCCCGACGCCCCGCCCGGCCACCGCACGGCCACCGCCCGGCTACCGTCCGACCTCCGCCGGGAACGGCACCCGGACACCGCCCGGAGGCCCGGCCGCGACCCCGCCGGGGTGGACGGAGCAGGCCGTGCAGGCCGCCGGACCGGGATCCCCCGCGGCGTCCTCCGGGAGCCGCCGCCGGTCGACCACCCGCTGCGCGGCCGCCGCCAGCTGCCGACGCCCCGGGAACAGCGCGGGCGGCAGCTCCGGCAGGAACTCGACCTCCGCGGTCAGGCCCCGCACCGACACCACCCGCCAGAGCGAGGCCAGCAGCCCGTCCTCCCCGACGAACGCGGGGGCGGTGCTGGCCCGCCCGTCCCCGCCGAGGTAACGCAGCGTCACCGGCTGCACGGGGACGTCGGCCCGCACCGCCGCCTCGAACAGCGCCGGACGGAACCGCCCGCCGCCGCGCCCGCACCAGGTGCTGCCCTCCGGGAAGACCACCACCCGCTCGCCCCGGCGCAGCGCCGCCGCGACCTCCTCCACCGTGCCCGGCAGCGCCCGCAGCCGCTCCCGGTCGATGAAGACGGTGCCGCCCCAGGAGATCAGCGGGCCGAGCACCGGCCAGCGGCCGACCTCGGTCTTGGCCAGCATCCGGCCCGGCCGGACCGCCGCGACCAGCAGCACGTCCAGCCAGGAGATGTGGTTGGCCACCAGCAGCGAACCGCCCTCCCGCCGCCCCGCCGCGCCCGCCGACCGCACCCGCACCCGCACGCCCAGCGTGGCCAGCAGCAGCCGCGCCCACCGGCGCACCAGCCGTTCCGCGGGCAGCCAGGCCGGCGCGCGCACCAGCGGTGCCGCCAGCACCCCGGCGACCAGCACCACCAGGCAGCACGCCAGCCGCAGCACCCGGTGCGGCAGGGTCGCCCGGGGTCCGGCGACGCTCACGCACCCGCCGGGCGTGCACGGCGCGGTCGGCAGCCAGGCGCTCATGCCGCCGTGGCCGTTCCGCGCCGGACCCCGCCCGCCGCCTGCACGCCCGCGCCCTCATCGGGGCCGACGCCGACACCCGCGCCCGCTCCCGAGCCCGCCGTCCCGTCGATGATCGCCGAGATCGGCAGGTCCGCCGCGGCCGCCAGGAAGTGCCGCAGGTAGCGCGGGTCGGTGCGCTCCAGCGACAGCAGCACGTACAGGTCCGCCACGTTGAAGTCCGGGTCGTACGCGGGCTCGCCGCACACCCAGGCGCCCAGCCGCAGGTAGCCGCGCAGCAGCGCCGGGACGGGCGTGCGGCCCGTCCGGGCCACGCCCTCGGCCGACCACGGACGCAGCGGGGCGACCCGGTACTGCGGCGGCGCCAGGTGCTTGGTCGAGACGGCGTCCCACACCCCGGCGGCGGTCGCGCCGCCGTCGGCCAGCGGCACCGAGCAGCAGCCCGCCAGCCAGGCGTTGCCGGTGGCGGTCATGTAGCGGGCGATGCCGCCCCACATCAGGTTGATCACCGCACCGTTGCCGCGGTGCGCCTCGGCGATGCAGGACCGCCCGACCTCCACCATGCCGTCCCGCAGCCCGCCGAGCCGGGCCAGGTCGAACTCGGTGTCGGAGTACGTCCGGCCCGCGCGGCGGGCCTGCTCGGGACGCAGCAGCCGGTACGTGCCGACCACCTCGCCGGAGGGCTGCTCGCGCACCAGCAGGTGGTCGCAGAACTCGTCGAACGGGTCGGCGTCCA
Organism: Kitasatospora sp. NPDC057198; assembly: GCF_042670125.1. NCBI lineage: Bacteria > Bacillati > Actinomycetota > Actinomycetes > Kitasatosporales > Streptomycetaceae > Kitasatospora > Kitasatospora sp. NPDC057198. The sequence goes on from NZ_JBHUWH010000027.1 coordinate 18,608, forward strand.
GACCGGGCAGCGGCGAGTCCAGCACCGCGCCCATCTCGTCCGCGAACACCCGGTGGCGCAGCCGCTGGGCGGCCCGCACCTCCTCCGCGGTCCGGGCGAACGCCAGCTGGTACGAGGGCTGTCGGGGTTCGGCGGGCCGCTTCGGCGACAGCCGGGAGGACTGGGCGGGGAGCTGTCCGGGACGGGCGGGGGCAGTGGTCATGGCGGGACTCTCCGGGGAACTCGGGGCGCGATAGGGTGGCGACGGAAGGCACGGGACGACACGCGACGACACGAGCGCTCGCACCCGGACCGCCGTTCGGGCGGCACCGGCCACGGGCGGCCCCCGTATGTCTCCCCGACCCGCCTGGCCCTGAGGTGACCGGCCGAGGGAGACCAGATGTGCACATGCTGAATGCCGGGTTCGGCCGGTCGGGACGGCAACCCCGGCACACCTGCCGCGGCCTGCGCACGGCGGGATCCGGACGCCACCCGGCCACCCGGCGGACGCCGACTCTTCCCCCGGGGGCCACGCCGTTCTGCCAGCGTTCCCGACATGCCGAACACGGGCGCGAACGCCTACTCGGGCCGGTACCGGTGGCTCGGACTCCTGGGCTCGCTCGCCCTCGCCGCCGGCGGACTCACCTCCGGCGCCCTGCCCGCCGCCGCCACCGGCCCCGCGCTGCGCGCCTCCGGCGGAGCGGGCACCGCCCTGGTCTTCGCGGGCCTGGCCGTCCTCACCGCCGCCTGGCTGCTGCTGGGCCCGCCCGGCCACCGCACCGAAGGCCGACACCCCGCCGCCACCCGCTGGTTGACCACCACCCTGGCCTGGTGGGCCGCCCCGCTGCTGCTCCTGCCCCCGCTGTTCAGCCGCGACGTCTACAGCTACCTCGCCCAAGGGGCCATGCAGGCGGCCGGGTTGGACGTCTACACGGACGGCCCCGCCGCGCTCGGCGGCCCCGTCGCCCAGCAGGTGCCCCCGGTCTGGCAGCACACCCCCGCCCCCTACGGCCCCGGCTTCCTGCTGCTGACCCGGGCCGCCGCACCGCTCGCCGACCACCCGTACGCGGGCACCCTGCTGCTGCGCCTGAGCGCCGTCCTGGCCGTAGCCGCCCTCACCGCCCTGCTGCCCGCGCTCGCCCGCCGCCTCGGCACCGACCCGGCCGACGCGCTGCGCCTGGGCGCGCTCAACCCGCTGGTCCTGCTGCACCTGGTCGCGGGCGCCCACAACGACGCCGTCCCGCTCGCCCTGATGCTGGCCGGCCTGTTCGCCGCCACCCGCCCCCGGCCGCTGACCGCCGCCGCCCTGATCACCCTCGCCGCCCTGGTCAAGGCCCCCGCCGCGCTGGCCCTCCCGGCCGCCTGGTGGCTCGCCGCCGGCGCTGCGGAGGCGGCCGACGGCCAAAGCGTCGGCCCACGTGGGTGGTTGGTCCGTACGGTGGGTGGTCCGGGTGTCGGTGGTCGGCGGGCCGGGGCGATGGTGGGGGAGGGGCCTCAACGTGCCTGCCGGCGGGGGTGGTTGGCGCCCGCGGGCGCCGGGCGGTGGCGGGGGGCTCGGCTTGCCGTGCTGACGGTGGTGGCGGCTGCGGCCACCACGGCCGCCGTCACCGGCGTGGCGGGCACCGGTTGCGGCTGGGTCGGCGCGCTCACCACCCCGGCCAGCGGGAGCAGTTGGTCGCCGACCAGCGGCCTCGGGCGGCTGCTTGCCGGGCTGGCCGGCGCCGCGCCGGAGGGGCCGGTCGCCGGGGCCCGGCTGCTGGGGCTGGTGGTCGCGGCGGGGGTGTGCTGCCTGCTGGCGGTCCGGGTCGTCCACCGGGGGAGCGAACCGCTGGCGGCCCTGGCGCTCGGGTTCGGCGCCCTGGTCGTCCTCGGCCCGGCCTTCCGCCCCTGGTACGCGCTGTGGTGCGCCGTCCCGGCGGCCTTCGCCGTGCGAGCCGCCGGCACCCGTAGAGCAGTCGGACTCGCCTGCGCGGCACTCGCGTTCACCGTCATGCCGGACGGATTCGCACCGGACGCCGCCGAGTTGGTGCTCGCCGCGGGCGGCCTCGCCGCCGGAGCGGCCGCCGTCTCTCTGACACAGCGTCAATTCACCCTGACAGCAAGGCAGGCGGCGTGCTGAGACGTGGCGGTGCGACCGCCGTCCGTGCAGAGCCCGCCGCTTCGCCGACCGGGTGCCGGTCCCCCTTCCGGGAGGGGCGGTCGGCGTGCTGACCCGCGGCACCACCGCCGCCAGGGCCGCGGTCCTCGCCGCTGCCGTCCTCGCCACCGTCCTGGTGCTGGCCGTCATCCCGGGCCACCGCGGCTGGTTCGACATCGGCGTGTACTACGGCGCCGTGCACCACTGGACCGCCACCGGGCAGCTCTACGACTACGTCCGGCCCGGCACCGCCTACGGGTTCACCTACCCGCCGTTCGCCGCCCTCTGCATGCTGCCGATGCGGCTGTTCGGCTGGCACCCGGCGATCGCGGTCGGCGTCGCCCTGTCGGCGGCCGCCACCGCACTGCTGCTGTACTGGCTGGTCGATTCGGTCGCCCGCCGCCGGGGCTGGTGCCGCTGGTACGCCTTCGGGCTCGCGGCCTGCCTGTGCGCGCTCAGCAACCCCGTCCGCGACACGTTCAGCTTCGGCCAGGTCAACCTGCTGCTGGTCGCCCTGGTGTTCGCCGACCGGGAGTTGGACGGCCGCCGATTCGCCGGCAGCCGCTGGCGGTCGCTCGCCGGGGTCGGGACCGGGCTGGCCGCCGCGGTCAAACTGACCCCGGCCCTGTTCATCGTCCACCTGCTGCTCACCGGCCGCCGGCGGGCCGCGGCCACCGCCGCCGCCACCGCGCTGGGCGCCACCGCCGCGGGCCTCCTGCTCGGCCCCGGCGTCTCCCGCGGGTTCTGGACCGGCACGCTGTGGGACACCGACCGGGTCGGCGGCTTCGCCAACATGTCCAACCAGTCCCTGCAGGGGATGATCGCCCGCCTTGGCCCCCAACTCCCGGGCCGCGCCCTGTGGGTGGCCGCCTCGCTGGCCGTCCTCGCGCTCTGGGCGCACCGCCTGCGCCGGGCCGCCGCCGCCCGCGACGGCCTCGCCGCGTACAGCCTCACCGGGATCGCCTGCTGCCTGGTCAGCCCGATCACCTGGGTGCACCACCTGGTCTGGATGCTGCCCGCCCTGGTCGTGCTGGCCGACGCCGCCCTCGACCGCACCCGTCGCCGCCCGCTGCTCGCCCTGTGCTGGCTGCTCCAACTCCTGCTCTCCAGCGGCATGGTGTGGCTCTGGCGCCCCGACGGCCGCGACCTCGGCACCTTCCTCGGCGGCAGCGCGTACGCCCTGATCACGCTCGGACTGCTGCTCGCCGTGCCGATCCGCCCGCACCCCGACGCCCCCGCGGAGCCCGCCGCGCCCGAACGGCCCGCCACCCGCCGCACCGACGAGCACCCGGCCCCCGTCGGCTGAACGCGCCGTCCCGCCCGGACGATAAGCGCTGGCCCCGCCCGGCCCCGTTTTGCCACAGTGGGCCGCATGACCACCGCCGGACCCGCCCCCGCGCCCGCCGATCCGCCGTTCGTCCCCGGGCTCGACCTGGCCCGGTTGCTGTACGAGGAGGGCGTCCGGCCCCTGCTGGCCGAGGCCCACCCCGGTCTGCGGTACGCGGCGGCCCGGATCGGCCCCGGCTCGGAGGTGCTCGGCTTCGACACCGCCCGCTCCGCCGACCACGACTGGGGCCCGCGCCTGGAACTCTTCCTGGAGCCCGCCGACGCGCGGCGGCACGGCCGGGCGGTCCGCGAACTGCTCGCCGCCCGCCTGCCCGGCGAGATCCGCGGCTGGTCCACCCACTACCGCGCCACCGGGAACCCGGACGACCCGGTCAGCCACCTGGAACCGGCCCCCGCCGGCGGTCCGCTCGACCACCGCGTCGCCGTCCGCGACCTGCCCGGCTGGCTCGCCGAGCGCCTCGGCCCGCCCGCCGCCGCCTGGGCCGACACCGCGCCCGGCCCGCTCGACTGGCTGGCCCTCCCGCAGCAGCGGCTCGCCGAGTTCACCGGTGGCGCGGTCTTCCACGACGGCCCCGGCACCCTCACCGCCGCCCGCGAACGCCTGCGCTGGTACCCCGACCAGGTGTGGCGCCACCTGCTGGCCTGCCAGTGGCAGCGGATCGCCCAGGAGGAGGCGTTCCCCGGCCGCTGCGCCGAGACCGGCGACGAACTCGGCGCGGCCCTGGTCACCGCCCGCCTGGTGCGTGACCTGATGCGGCTGGCCTTCCTGACGGCCCGCCGCTACGCCCCGTACGGCAAGTGGTTCGGCAGCGCCTTCGCCCGCCTCGACACCGCCCCCGCCCTGGCGCCCGCCCTGCGCGCCGCCCTGGCCGCCCCCGATCCGGCGGCCCGCGAACGGCACCTGTGCGAGGCGTACGAGGCCGCGGCCCGCGCGCACAACGCGCTCGGCCTGACCGAGCCGATCGACCCGGCACGCCGCCGCTACCACGGCCGCCCGTACCTCGTCCTGCACGCCGACCGCTTCGCCCGAGCGCTGCAACGGACGGTCACCGCACCGGAGTTGCGCGACCGCCCGCTGACCGGCGCGGCCGACCAGTGGACCGACAGCACCGACCTGCTGGCCCGCCCGCGGGCCCTGCGGGCGGCCGTCGACGCCCTCGGCTGAGCGCCGGAGCGGCTGAGTGCCGGAGCGCCGAAGCCGTAAAGCGCCGGGGCGTCAGAGCGGCCGGGAGGCCCGCAGCGAGTACACCAGCGGGATGCGCGGACCGGCCGGCAGTCGGAAGTGCCCGTGCGCGTGCTCGTGCAGGAACTCCAGCCGCAGCCCGGCCGCCGCCAGCGCGCTGACCACGTCGCCCACGCCGTGGCGCCACTGCACCGTCCGGGTCGAGGGCAGCTCCGCCGACCGGTCCGCGTAGCTGCCCGGGTCGTCGACGACCTGGGCCCCGCGCAGGAAGTAGTCCTCCACCAGGACGCCCGGGTCGTCCTCGACCAGCTCGGACAGCGGGTGGAACTCCGCCAGGTACACGAACCCGCCGGGCTTCACCAGCCGCGCCACGGTGCGCGCCCAACCCGCCAGGTCGGGCAGCCAGTTGAGCGCGCCTCGCCCGGTGTAGACCACGTCGAAGCCCTCCCCGTCCAGCGCCTCGAGGGCCCCGTACACGTCCGACACGACGAACCGCGCCGTGTCGGCGCCGATCTCCGCCGCGAGCTCCGCGGCCTGCGCGATCGCGGGCGCCGAGAAGTCCAGCCCCGTCACCTCCGCCCCGCGCCGGGCCCAGGAGAGGGTGTCCAGCCCGATGTGGCACTGCAGGTGCAGCAGCCGCTTCCCGGTGACGTCGCCGACCTCGGCGAGCTCGAAGTCGATGAGGGTGTCGGCCCCGGCGGTGAAGCCGGGGACGTCGTAGAACCGGCCGCCGACGTGCAGCGGCACCCGCTCGTCCCAGTTGGCGCGGTTGAGCTCGGCCCAGTCGGCGGGCGGGGCGGCGGGGAGGTCGTTCGGGTGTGCGGACATGCGGAAGATCATTCCGGCCCGAACCGCCGGACGGCAAGGCGCCGAGCAGCAGGGTGCCGAGCGGCCGGGCGTCAATCCGCCCCCGGCCCGTCCTGCCCCAGGTGCTGCTCCAGCTGCCGCTGGTTGGCGACCACCCGCAGGCACAGGTGCCGGAAGGCGGCCAGCTCCTCGGGGGAGAAGCCGCGGAAGACCGCCGCCATGGCGCGCCGGGTCGGGTCGCGGAAGGCGTCCAGCCAGGCGCGGCCCTCGGGGGTGATGGTGACGCGGACGGACCGCCGGTCGTCCCGGTCCTGCGTGCGGCGCGCCAGGTGCTCGCCCTCCAGGGTGTCGACCAGGCCGGTCACGTTGCGCGAGCTGACGCCGCCGCCCCGGGCCAGTTCGCCGATGCTCAGGCCGGGCTCGGGGGCGCCGGCGAGCCGGGCGAGCACGTCGAGCGCGCCGGAGCTGAGGCCGCGCCCGCCGGCGCCGTGCGCGCGGAGCCGGTCGACCGCCTGCGCGGCGGAGCGGACGGCGGCGGCGGCCTCCAGCGCGAGCGTGTCGCCGCCGCCCGCGAAGGCGCCCATGGCGGCGCGCACGCCGGGGTCGTAGAGGTGCCCGTCGGCGTCCGCCACCGGACCGGAATCGTGTACGTCCTTCACCATGAAGACCTACCGTAATTGTCGGCGGCCCACCGGTCCAACCCCGCCCGCACACCGCCCGCCGCCCTGCCCGCACACCGGCCGCCGCCCCCGCTCACCCGTCCGGCCCAGCGACGCGCCGCGTGCGGCGCAGCGGGCGGGCGCCGTCTGCGGCGCGTCGCTAGCGTCCGGCTGAGAGAACGCCGGATCGAGTGGCTCGTCGAGCGCTAGGAGAGTGCGCGTGGCCGGGACAGCACCGCCCCCGCAGGGCAGACCGATCGGGAGCAGTCCGACCGAGGACGGTGCGGCGGGGGTGGTGGCCTCGGCGACCCGGTCGACGGCGGTGCGGGCCTCGCTGATCGCCGCCGCGGCGAGTGTGCTGCTGGTGGTGGCGATCGTGCTGGGCAGCCGGTTCCTGCGCGACTTCGACTCCGCCCTGGTGCCGTACGCGGTGGCCTCGGTGTTCCTCACCTTCGGCGTGGTCTACCGCTACGTGGTGTGGGTCTCCGCGCCCGCCGCCCGCCGGATGTTCACGCAGGGCTGGAAGGCCGCGCTGTCCTGGGAGAACCTCAAGCGCTCGCCCGCCGCCCTGCCGAAGATGATCGCCACCTACCTGGGTTTCCAGAAGTTCCTCGGCGCCCGCTCGCACGCCCGCTGGGCGGCGCACCAACTGATCTTCTGGGGCTGCCTGCTGGCCGCCGCGATCACCTTCCCGCTGACCTGGGGCTGGTTCACCTTCACCTCCGCGAGCGCGGCCGGCCCCGGCTACGAGATGCGGCTGTGGGGCCTGCGGCTGTTCGGCTTCGACTCCGGCAGCTTCCTCGGCTGGGCGCTCTACCACGGCCTGGACCTGGCCGCCGTGATGGTGATCGGCGGCGCCGGCTACTTCCTGTGGCGGCGGATGCGCGACCGCGCCGCGACCACCGGCCAGCGCTTCGGCTACGACTTCCTGCCGCTGCTGGCGCTGGTCACCATCTCGGTCACCGGCCTGCTGCTGACCTTCTCCGAGATGTTTCTGCACGGCGGCGGCTACGAGTTCCTGGCGATCCTGCACATGGCCTCGGTCGTCCTCACCCTGGTCTACCTGCCGTTCGGCAAGTTCTTCCACATCGTGCAGCGCCCGGCCGCGGTCGGCATGCAGCTGTTCAAGTACACGGCGCGGCGCAAGGGTTCGGACGCCCAGGAGCTCCAGGCGTGCAAGCGCTGCGGCCAGCCGATCGACACCGTCGCGGCGGTGGACAACCTGCGCGCCACGATGCGCGACCTGAAGCTGGGCTTCGACGAGTGGGCCGAGTACTGCCCCCGTTGCAAGCGGGTGCTGCGCGGCACCGCCTACCTGTCGAACGTCAAGCGGGGGTTCAAGTGAGCCACGAACACGTCCCGTTGGACCCGAGCGTCGCCCCGCTCGGGACGCGCAACTTCCGCGACGCGGGCGGCCTGCCCGCCGCCGCCTGGCGGGCCGACCAGACCGAGCAGACCCTCGTCCCCACGCACTGCTGCTTCTGCGGCGTGCAGTGCGGCATGTACCTGCGGGTGAACTCCCACGGCAAGGTGTTCGGGGTCGAGCCGCGCAACCACGACATCAACCGGATGCGGCTGTGCCCCAAGGGGATCAACGCGTACCAGCAGGTCAACCACCCGGACCGGCTGACCGCGCCGCTGATGCGCCGCAGCCGCGACGAGCCGTTCCGGGAGGTGGGCTGGGAGGAGGCGCTGGACTTCACCGTCGCCGAGATCCGCCGGATCCAGGCCGAGCAGGGCCGGGACGCCTTCGGGATGCTCGGCGGGGCCAGCCTGTTCTCCGAGAAGACCTACCTGGTGGGCAAGTTCGCCCGGGTCGCGCTGAAGACCCGGCACGTGGACTACAACGGCCGGCTGTGCATGGTGAGCGCGGCGGGCGCGAACAAACTGGCCTTCGGCATCGACCGGGCGGGCAACCCGTTCTCCGACATCCTGCAGACCGACTGCCTGCTGATCGCCGGGTCGAACGTCGGCGAGTGCTTCCCGGTGATGACCCAGTACGTGTGGGGCGCCCGGGACCGCGGCGCCACCCTGATCGTCGTCGACCCGCGGGAGACCGCGGTCGCCCGCACCGCCGACATCCACGTCGCGCTCAAGTCCGGTACGGATTCGGCGTTCTTCAACGCGGTGCTGCACGTGATCGTCGAGGAGGGCCTCACCGACGAGGCGTTCCTGGCCGAGCACACCACCGGCTGGGAGGAGGTCAAGGCCACCGTCAAGGCGTACCCGCCGAGCCGGGCCGCCGAGATCTGCGGCATCCCGGCCGAGCAAGTCGTCCAGGTGGCAAGGGCGTTCGGCACGGCGGACCGGGCGATGGCCTGGCACGCGCGCGGCATCGAGCACCACACCCAGGGCGTGGAGAACTGCCTGACCGTGATCAACCTGTGCACCGCCACCGGCAACCTGGGCCGCCCCGGCGCCGGTTACGGCACCATCACCGGCCAGGGCAACGGCCAGGGCGGCCGCGAGCACGGCCAGAAGTCCGACCTGCTGCCCGGCGGCCGCTCCATCAACGACCCGGTGCACCGCCGCCAGATCGCCGCGATCTGGGGCATCGAGGAGTCTGAACTCCCGCAGGCCGGCACCTCGATGATGGAGATGGTCTGGCAGATGCAGCGCGGCGAGATCCGCGGCCTGATCGGCGTCTGCAACAACCCGTTCGTCTCGCTGCCCAACTACGCGGTGGTGAAGGACGGTTACGACAGGCTGGAGTTCCACGCCCAGCTCGACTTCTTCCTCTCCGAGACCGCCGCCAACGCCCACGTGGTCTTCCCGGTCACCACCTGGGCCGAGGACGAGGGCGTGATGGCCAACGCCGAGGCCCGGGTGGTCAAGCACAACAAGGCCCAGGAGCCGCCCGAGGGCGTGCGCACCGACACCTGGGTGATGTGCGAGATCGCCCGACGCCTCGGCGAGGGCGGCAAGTTCGCCTTCGAGGGCTCCAAGGACGTCTTCGACGAACTGCGCCGCGCCTCGGCCGGCACCGTCATCGACTACTACGGCATCACCTACGAGCGGCTGGAGGAGACCGGCGGCATCGCCTGGCCCTGCCCCAGCCTCGACCACCCGGGCACGCCCCGGCTCTTCGAGGGCGGCAAGACCTCCCACCAGGACGGCAAGGTGCACATGCAGGTGGTGGAGTGGCACCCGCCGGCCGACCCGTACAGCGACGAGTACCCGATGACGCTGACCACCGGGCGCACCGTCGCGCACTTCCTGTCCGGCAACCAGACCCGCCGGCTGGGCGGCCTGGTCGAGCAGACGCCCCGCCCCTGGGTGGAGGTGCACCCCTCGCACGGGTTCCGCAACGGGGAGCCGGTGCGGGTGGTGACCCGGCGCGGCAGCGAGGTGCTGCCCGCGCTGGTGACCGAGGCGATCCGCCCCGACCACGTGTTCGTGCCCTACCACTGGCCGTACCCCGTCGCCGCGAACGCGCTGACCATCGACGCCCTGGACCCGCGCTCGAAGATCCCCGAGTACAAGGTGTGCGCGGTGCGGATCGAACGGGCCGAGGCGATCGACCCGGTGCCCGCGCCGCCCGTCCCGCCGGGCCGCGAGGCGTACCCGGAGGCCCAGGTCTCGCGCACCGACCCGCTGCCGCCGACCTCGCCGCAGGGCCGCGGCACCGCAGAGAGGGGCTGACCGCCGTGCTGGGACGCACCATCTTCATCGACCCGGGCCGCTGCATCGGCTGCCAGGCGTGCGTGTCGGCCTGCCGCGAGTGCGACTCGCACCGCGGCAAGTCGATGATCCACCTGGACTACCCGGACGAGGGGCACACCGTCGCCTCGCTGCCCACCGTCTGCATGCACTGCGAGGACCCGGTCGCGCCGTGCGCCGAGGTCTGCCCGGCCGAGGCGATCCTGATCACCGCCGACGGCGTGGTGCAGGAGGCCGACCCGACCCGCTGCATCGGCTGCGCGAACTGCGTCAACGCCTGCCCGTTCGGCGTGCCCAAGATCGACCTGGAGGCCAAGCTCCAGATGAAGTGCAACCTCTGCTACGACCGCACCTCCTACGGCCTGGCACCGATGTGCGCCACGGTCTGCCCCACCGGCGCCCTGTTCTACGGCACCGTCGAAGAACTCCAGGCCGAGCGGCCCGGCGTCGACGTCTCCACGATGTTCGCGTTCGGCGACACCGTGGTCTCCACCGGCGTCGCCATGGTGGTGCCCGCCGAGCGCCGGGCGCCCGTCCCCGGCGGAACGCTGAACCTGATCGAGGTCAACGGGCGCCCCGCGCCCGGGAACGGAGCCAGGGCGTGACCAGCCCCGTCAACTCCCCCCAGCCGTACGGCCAGGAGGGCGGGCCCGACGACCACCGGGCCGAACAGGCCGCGCTCAAGGAGCGGATCAGCGCCGACTCGCTGACCACCCGGCGCGACTACCTGCGGATCGTCGCCACCGTCTCCGGCGGCCTGGTGGTCGGCTCCACGGTGGTCTCGGCCGGCGTGCTGCACCGCCACGGCGACGGTGCCGCAGCACCGTTGAAGGTCGCCGACCGGCTGGAACCCGGCGACGCGGTCACCTTCGACTACCCCGGCGAGGACGACCGGGCGATGGCGATCCGGCTGCCCGACGGCACCCTGGTCGGCTACTCCACGGTCTGCACCCACCTCGCCTGCGGAGTGCTCTGGCGACGCGACCACGGCACCGACGGCGACCTCTACTGCCCTTGCCACGAAGGGCAGTTCGACTCCCGCACCGGCGAGGTCACCGGCGGGCCGCCGCCCCGCCCGCTGCCCCGGGTGGTGATGGCGGAACGGGCCGACGGCTCGGTCTGGGCGGTCGGCACCGTCCGCTCCGGCGAGGAGACGCTGACCGGCGTGTGCCGGACCCTGCGCGACCCGGAACTCATCGCCGCCGCCAACTGCCCCAGCCGCAAGAGCGGCAAGTGAGATGACCGGCACGCGAGACGAACCGGCGATTCGCCGACCCGCCCGTGGAGGTGCGTGATGAGCGTTCCCGAAGGCCACTACCCCGAGGGCTACCGCCCCGGCAGCGACGAGCCCCGGCTCAACCGGCCCGTCCACGAGCGGTACCCGCAGATCCGGGCCACCTCCGGCTACGCCGACCCCCGGGTCTCGGCGACCGGCCCCGGACCCGGCGCGGGCACCGACCAGCAGCCCGAGCGCTCGGCCATCCTCTCCGCCCGGGTCGGCCTGGCCGTCACCGTCGTGATCGGCCAGCTGTGGGCCCTGAACACCGCCACCAACGCCTGGATGAGCGGCCACGCGGCCACCGCCTGGTGGTGCACCGGGTTCAGCGCCGCGTCCTTCCTGGTCGTCCTGCTCGCCTGGTGGATCTCGCCCAACGACCGCTGAGCGCAAGGGGGTTGCGGACGGTCACGATTCGTCGCCGACCACCCGCGACGCGTTCCCCGAACCGGCCGGCGCCCCGTACGCTGTCCCCGGCCGCGCGAACGGCCGACGGGACAGACCGCGGGGCGGCCGGCCGCGCCGGTGTCCGCGGGGGTGCGCGCCGCACGGGCGCGAGAAGGGCACGACGCATGACGGAGCACCTCACCACCGAGACGGTCCAGCCCAGGCCGTTCCCCGACCGGCAGGCCGTGCTCCGCGCGGCCGTCCTCGTCCCGGTCACGGTGGCCCACATGCACGACGCCCACCCGCACCAGCCGCTCACCCTCGCCGCCACCGAGGCCGTCGGCGTGCACACCGGCGGCCTCGCCTGGGACGAGCGCGCCCGCCGGCTGACCGTCCACCCCGCACCCGCGCAGGTGGTCGGCGCCCGGATCGAGATCCTCACCGTCGGCGACCACCCGCTCGGTCACGCCGTCAAGCAGCCCGGGGGAGAGGTGAGTTGGCCCGAGTGGGGGCAGCTCGGCGACACCCCCGTGGTCTGGCACGGACAGCCCGAACTGCTCGTCGAGGGCGGCGCCCACCCCTGCCGGCTCAACCTCACCGGTGAGCAGCGCGCCCTCCAGATCCAGGCCGAGGGCGAACACGGACTGGACTTCAACGAGGCCCTGCTGCGGGTCACCCGCCCGCTCGCCGAGGCCCTCGAGCTGCTGCCCGACGGCCTCGACCGCACCGGGGCGCTCGGCCGCCTGGTCACCCTGCTGATCGACCGCGGCGCCCGCTACCTGATCCCCGCCGACCCGCACGACCTGCCCGGCTGGGAGGCGCACCTGCACCTCGCCTACCGGGCCCTGGAGGCGCAGTCCCGCACCCGCCGCGACGAGCGGCCCACGCCCGGCACCGCCGCCCACCGGCCCGTCCGCTACGACGCCCTGGTCCGGCCGGGGTACGGCGGGGCGCCGGAGATCGTGCTGACGCCCGTGCTGCGCCGCGGCGGCCAGTGGCTGGCGGCGATGGACCCGACCGCCCTCGAGCTGCCCCACTACCGCGGCGCCGGCTGGTAGCCGGGCCGGCGGGTCGGGCCCCGGCCCCTGGCCTCCGGCCCCGGGTCACGGCCGCGGGCGGAGCCAGGAGCCGGGAGCTGGGAGCTAGGAGTGCGGCAGGGGCTGCGGGCGCTGGGCCAGGACCGCGCCGAGCAGCAGGCCGACGGCGATCGCCACCACCGTGGTGACCATCGACAGCAGGTCGTGGAAGCCCTGCACGGGATGGCCGCCGGCCAGGCTGGTCAGGCCGCGCATCCCCAGCGAGCCGACCGTCAGGGTGAAGAACCCGGGCAGCGCCAGCAGCAGCCGCGGCGGCCGGCCCGGCCCGCGGGACACCACCGTGGCCAGCGCGCCGAGCGCCGCGGCGGCCAGGAACGTCCCGCCGACCTCGCCCACCAGCTTCGTCGCCCCCGACTGCACCGCCACCGTCAGGTACACCGTCCCCAGCAGGGTCGGCAGCAGCCGCCACGGCACCGCGAACGACAGCACCGTGCCGACGGTGAACACCACCCAGGACAGGAACGCCGCCCAGCGCGGCAGGTCGGCATGCGCCGCGACGTCGAACAGCGCCGAGGTGTCGCCGCCGGTGGCGTACACGCCGAGCATCACGCCCAGGTACAGCTGCAGCAGCAGGAACACCGCGTACACCAGGCGCACCGCGCCCGTGGTCAGGAACCCGGCGGCCAGCTCGGCGGCGGCCGCCGACAGCAGGTCGCCGGGGACGAAGTAGAACAGCGCCGGGAGCATCAGCAGCACCGCCCCGCCGTGCGCCGGGGTGCGCGCGAACACCTCCAGCACCAGCACCGACACCGCCGCCGAGGCGACCAGCGGCAGCACCCGCGACAGCCGCGGCCGGCGCTCCGCCGCCACCGCCAGCACCGCCGTGACCAGGCCCAGCAGCGCGGTGCTGCCGATCTCGTACCAGGTCGGCTGCATCAGCGGCGCGAAACCCACCGAGAACAGCACGATGCCCAGGCCCTTGAGCCACCACGGGTACGGGGCGGGCGAGCCGTCGATCGCCGCCAGCCCCCGCTCCGCCTCCGCGAGGGGGGTGCGGCCCAGCGAGACCCGGTGCGCCCAGGGCTTGAGCGCGGCCACCCTGTCCAGCCGGGCCACGTCCGGGAAGGACCGGACCGCGACCGTCGAGGTGTGCCCGTCCAGTACGACGGTCAGCGTCGCCCCGTCCGGGACCAGCACCATCGAGGTGCGGGCGCCGAAGCCCGCCGCGGCCCGCGCCACCGTCTGCTCGACCTCCGAGGCGCCCTCGCCGCTGGCCGCCAGCAGCATCCCGGCCAGCCGGGCCAGCAGCGCCGTCACCCGCTCAGGCGGGGCCCCCGCCGGCGGTGCCCCCGCCGTGCCGTCGTCCATCCGCGCCTCCCGGGCCGCCGAACCTGACACCCGCTCACATCCTCGCCCGGCGGACGGTCGCCCGCGCTCCGGGCGCGCGGGAGGGGCGCGGGAAGCGCGCGGGCGGCGCACAGGGGGCGGCTGCCGACGTGCGGTGCCCGGAATGTGGTGATACCACTCGAAGGACCCGTGGAAGGGAGCCAGTCGATGGACGACTACCCGGCGCTCAACCTGTTCTGGACCATGCTGTGGCTGTTCCTGTGGATCCTGTGGTTCTTCCTGATGTTCAAGGTGCTGACGGACATCTTCCGCAGCCACGACATGGGCGGCTGGGGCAAGGCCGGGTGGACGGTCTTCGTGATCGTGCTGCCCTACCTCGGCGTCCTGGTCTACCTGATCGCCCGCGGCAAGGAGATGGGCCGGCGCGACCGGGCCGTCGCCGCCAAGGCCGAGAGCGACTTCCAGGACTACATCAGGAAGGCCGCCGGAACGCAGGACCAGAACACGGGACCGCGGCACGTCGAGGAACTCGCCCGGCTCGCCGACCTGAAGACCACCGGCGCGATCTCCCAGGAGGAGTTCGACCGGGCCAAGCAGAAACTGCTTGCCTGACCCCGGCGGACGAACCGACGGACGGACGACGGACATCGGACGGCGCGCGCACGCGGCCCGGGCCCTG
>NZ_JBHUWH010000028.1:0-32867 GCF_042670125.1 Kitasatospora sp. NPDC057198
CCCCGAAGCGGGCGGCCCGGCCGTCTCGTGCGTCGTACGGTGGAGGGCAGTCCGAGATTCAGAACGTGGAAGGCGTTGACCAGATGGTGGAGATCAAGACCCCCGAGCAGATCGCCAAGATGCGGGCGGCCGGGCTGGTCGTCGCCGAGGCGCTGAAGGCCGCCCGCGAGGCGGTCGCCCCGGGGGTGACCACCGGGGAGCTGAACGACATCGCCGACGCGGTCATCGCCAAGCACGGCGCCACCTCCAACTTCCGCGCCGACCACGGCGGCCTGTGGTTCCCGGGCGTGATCTGCGCCTCGGTGAACGAGGAGGTCGTGCACGGCATCCCCGGCGAGCGGGTGCTGAAGGCCGGCGACCTGATCTCGATCGACTGCGGGGCGATCCTGGACGGCTGGCACGGCGACGCGGCGATCACCGTCGCGGTCGGCGAGACCGCCGCCGAGAACGTGATGCTGTCGAAGGTCACCGAGGGCTCGATGTGGGCGGGCATCGCCCAGATGAAGAAGGGCAACCGGCTGGTCGACGTCTCCCGGGCGATCGAGGGCTTCATCCGCCGCCAGCCGCTGCCGCCGAAGGGCAAGTGGGGCATCACCGAGGGCTACGGCGGCCACGGCATCGGCACCGCGATGCACATGGAGCCGCACGTGCTGAACTACGTGGCGGGCCGCGGCAAGGGCATGAAGCTGGTCCCGGGCACCGTGCTGGCGATCGAGCCGATGGTCTCGCTCGGCACCCCGCACACCGAGGTGCTGGCGGACGACTGGACGGTCGTCACCACCGACGGCACCTGGGCCTCGCACTGGGAGCACTCGGTGGCCGTCACCGAGCAGGGGCCGCTGGTGCTGACGGCCTTCGACGGCGGCCGGGCCGAGCTGGCCAAGCTGGGCATCACCGCGGCGCCGGACCCGCTGGGCTGATCCCGCGCGGTTGAGTCTCTTCTCTCAGCGGGGCCCGGGGGTTTGGACCTCCGGGCCCCTTGTCCTATTTTCATCAGCTGACACCCGCAGCAACCCCAGGGGAGAGACAGTGCTCAAGGGCTTCCGCGACTTCATGATGCGCGGCAACGTGATCGACATGGCCGTCGGTGTGGTCATCGGTGCCGCGTTCACCGGCGTGGTGACCGGTTTCGTCACCGCCTTCCTCACCCCGGTGCTCGGCGTGGTGGTCGGCGCGGCCGGCGACTTCAGCGCCTACACCTTCACGGTGGCGGGCGTCACCTTCCCGTACGGCCAGTTCTTGAACGTGCTGATCGCGTTCGTGCTGACCGCCGCGGTGCTGTACTTCTGCGTGGTGCTGCCGGTCTCCAAGGCCACCGCCCGCTACCTGCCGAAGAAGCCCTCGGTGCCCAAGCGCCCCTGCCCGGAGTGCCTGACCGAGATCCCCGAGGCCGCCCGCCGCTGCTCGGCCTGCACCGCCGTGGTGCCGCCGGTCGTCCCCCTCCAGGTCGCCGCGAAGCGCTGAGCGGCGGGGCCGCGCCGCGCTGATTTCGCTCCGGTGCGGTGCTTGGTTTACGATGGTGCGTCGGCTCTCTCGTAGCGTGTTCGCGCACGCCCTCAGTCCAGGGGCAACCCGGATCGAGGTGAAGCCTGGTTCGCACGAGCGTTCCGCATACGGTAGCCGGACCCCGAAGGGTGGATCTCGCAGTTCATGGCTAAGAAGCAAGGCGCCATTGAGATCGAGGGCACCGTGATCGAGTCTCTTCCGAACGCGATGTTCAAGGTCGAGCTGCAGAACGGTCACAAGGTCCTCGCGCACATCAGCGGCAAGATGCGCATGCACTACATCCGCATCCTCCCGGATGACCGGGTCGTGGTGGAGCTCAGCCCCTACGACCTGACCCGCGGCCGGATCGTCTACCGCTACAAGTAACAACGCCAGATCTAGACCCCGGAGAACCTGAGTCATGAAGGTCAAGCCGAGCGTCAAGAAGATCTGCGACAAGTGCAAGGTGATCCGCCGCCACGGCCGGGTCATGGTGATCTGCGACAACCTGCGCCACAAGCAGCGCCAGGGCTGATCAACCCCGCATTTCTCGTAGTACCTTCGCGCGACGCGCACAACGTCATAAGCGGGCCGCCCGATCCGTCCACAGGACGGACTGCCACCCCCGGTCAGAGGCCGGGGCTCCCTGTCGAGAGACAGCGAGTAGGCGGCACGTCAGACCTCTGAGAAGAACCACAGGAGCCTTGAATGGCACGCCTTTCGGGCGTTGATCTCCCCCGCGAGAAGCGGATCGAGATCGCCCTCACCTACGTCTACGGCATCGGCAAGACCCGCGCCCAGCAGGCGCTCGCCGAGACCGGCGTGAGCGGTGACATCCGCGTCCGCGACATCAGCGAGGACGACCTCGTCAAGCTGCAGAAGTTCGTCGACGCGAACTTCGAGGTCGAGGGTGACCTCCGCCGCCAGGTCGCCGCCGACATCCGCCGCAAGGTCGAGATCGGCTGCTACGAGGGCCTGCGCCACCGCCGCGGCCTGCCCGTTCGCGGCCAGCGCACCCACACCAACGCGCGTACCCGCAAGGGCCCGCGTCGCGCGATCGCCGGCAAGAAGAAGCCGGGCAAGAAGTAGTCCGTCCCGTCAACCGGACATCCCTCCGGCCCGCGGGTTAGCGGACCGACCACCTCAGTAGGAGAACAGACTTATGCCCCCCAAGGGTCGTCAGGCTGCCGGCGCGAAGAAGATCCGCCGCAAGGAGAAGAAGAACGTCGCTCACGGGCACGCCCACATCAAGAGCACGTTCAACAACACCATCGTTTCGATCACCGACCCCTCGGGCAACGTGATCTCCTGGGCCTCGGCCGGCCACGTCGGTTTCAAGGGCTCGCGCAAGTCCACCCCGTTCGCCGCGCAGATGGCCGCCGAGGCCGCTGCCCGTCGCGCGCAGGAGCACGGCATGCGCAAGGTCGACGTCTTCGTCAAGGGTCCGGGCTCCGGCCGCGAGACCGCGATCCGCTCGCTCCAGGCCACCGGCCTGGAGGTCGGCTCGATCCAGGACGTCACCCCCACCCCGCACAACGGCTGCCGTCCGCCGAAGCGCCGCCGCGTCTGACCCGGCGCCTTCGGGCGACCGCGCTTCAAACCTCGTACGGGGTCCTGTTCCGCGCAGGACCCCGTACGCTTGAGTTCTATCGGCATCAAATAGTGGGTGCCGAAGACAACTGGAGGATCCAGAACATGCTGATCGCTCAGCGTCCTTCGCTGACCGAAGAGGTCGTCGACGAGTTCCGCTCGCGGTTCGTGATCGAGCCGCTCGAGCCGGGCTTCGGCTACACCCTCGGCAACTCGCTCCGCCGCACGCTCCTCTCCTCGATCCCCGGTGCCGCCGTCACCAGCATCCGGATCGACGGCGTCCTGCACGAGTTCACCACCGTGCCGGGCGTCAAGGAGGACGTCACCGACCTCATCCTGAACATCAAGCAGCTGGTCGTCTCCTCGGAGCACGACGAGCCGGTCGTGATGTACCTGCGCAAGCAGGGCCCGGGTGTGGTCACCGCCGCCGACATCGCGCCCCCGGCCGGTGTCGAGGTGCACAACCCCGAGCTGGTCCTCGCCACGCTGAACGGCAAGGGCAAGCTGGAGATGGAGCTGACCGTCGAGCGCGGTCGCGGCTACGTCTCCGCCGTGCAGAACAAGGCTTCGGGCCAGGAGATCGGCCGCATCCCGGTCGACTCCATCTACAGCCCGGTGCTCAAGGTCACCTACAAGGTCGAGGCGACCCGTGTCGAGCAGCGCACCGACTTCGACAAGCTGATCGTCGACGTCGAGACCAAGCCCGCCATGCGTCCGCGCGACGCGATGGCCTCGGCCGGCAAGACCCTGGTCGAGCTGTTCGGCCTGGCCCGCGAGCTCAACGTCGACGCCGAGGGCATCGACATGGGCCCGTCGCCGACGGACGCCGCCCTGGCCGCCGACCTGGCGCTGCCGATCGAGGAGCTGGAACTCACCGTCCGCTCCTACAACTGCCTCAAGCGCGAGGGCATCCACACCGTGGGTGAGCTCGTCGCCCGCTCGGAGGCCGACCTGCTCGACATCCGCAACTTCGGTGCGAAGTCGATCGACGAGGTCAAGGCGAAGCTGGCCGGCATGGGCCTGGCCCTCAAGGACAGCCCGCCCGGGTTCGACCCGACCGCCGCCGCCGACGCCTTCGGCGCCGACGACCTGGACGACCAGGGTTACGCGGAGACCGAGCAGTACTGAGTTTCGACACCGGGGGCGGTCCTTCGCCGGACCGCCTCCGGTGGCGTGAGAAGTCGTGCGGACGCGGTGTCCGCACGCCCGCTGCGGTACCTGGTACGGCCGCAGTCGGAGATCCAAGGAGCTGAACATGCCCCGTCCCACCAAGGGTGCCCGTCTCGGCGGCGGCCCGTCCCACGAGCCGCTGCTGCTGGCCGGCCTGGCCCGCGAGCTGTTCCAGTACGGCCGCATCACCACCACCGAGGCCAAGGCCCGCCGCCTGCGCCCGCTGGCGGAGAAGCTGATCACCAAGGCGAAGAAGGGCGACATCCACAACCGTCGCCTGGTGCGCAAGACCATCACCGACGTGTCGGTGCTGCACACCCTCTTCACCGAGATCGCCCCGCGGTTCGAGAACCGCCCCGGCGGTTACACCCGCATCACCAAGATCGGCGGTCGCCGCGGCGACAACGCGCCGATGGCCGTGATCGAGCTGGTCGAGGGCGAGATCGCCACCAAGGCGACCGTCGCCGAGGCCGAGGCCGCCACCAAGCGCTCCGTCAAGGAGGCCGAGACCAAGGCCGCCGAGGCCGAGGAGACCAAGGCCGACGAGGCCGCCGAGACCACCGAGGGCTGAGCCTCCGCGTAGTCTTCGTCCGGGCCCGCCCTCCCGTTCACCGGGGGAGCGGGCCCGTTCGCATCTCAGGTACGGGACAGGGGAGTTGGAGTGGTGAACGACTGCGCGGAGCTGCCGCCGGTGAAGGACGGCCCGGCGGACGGGCACACCCGGGTCCGGCTGGACCTCGCCTACCACGGCGCGGAGTTCTCCGGCTGGGCCCGGCAGCGCGAACGGCGCACCGTGCAGGGCGAGTTGGAGGACGCGCTGCGGGTCGTGCTGCGCAGCGCGGAGAACTTCCCGCTGACCGTGGCCGGCCGCACCGACGCCGGGGTGCACGCCCGCGGCCAGGTCGCGCACGTCGACCTGCCGGACGCGCTGTGGGCCCAGCACGGCGCCAAGCTGCTGCGCCGGCTGGCCGGGCGGCTGCCCGCCGACGTCCGGGTGTACCGGGTCTCCGAGGCGCCGCACGGCTTCGACGCCCGGTTCGCGGCGATCTGGCGCCGCTACGCGTACCGGGTGGCCGACCACCCCGGCGGGGTCGACCCGCTGCTGCGCGGGCACGTGCTCTGGCACGACCGGCCGCTCGACCTGGAGAGGATGAACGAGGCGGCGGCGCTGCTGGTCGGCGAGCACGACTTCGCGGCGTACTGCAAGAAGCGCGAGGGCGCCACCACCATCCGCACCCTGCTGGAACTGCGCTGGGACCGGGTGCCGATCGACCCGTACGCGGCCCAGGAGGGCTCGCTGGCGGTGGCCACCGTGCGGGCCGACGCGTTCTGCCACAACATGGTGCGCGCGCTGGTCGGGGCGATGCTGCTGGTCGGCGACGGGCACCGGCCGGTGGGGTTCCCCGGCGAGGTGCTGGCCGGCGGGGTGCGCAACTCGGCGGTCAACGTGATCCGCCCGCACGGTCTGACGCTGGAGGAGGTCGGCTACCCGGCCGACGGGCTGCTCGCCGAGCGCAACCGGATCTCGCGGCGGCTGCGGACGCTGCCGGGCGCCGCCGGGGAAGCGGCCTCCGGGGGAGGGGCGGGCGGGTAATCCGTTTTGTCGCGGGGTGGGGGCTTGGCACAATTCCGTGGCATGGGACACGTCGAGATTTCGCACCTTGAGTACTACCTGCCGGACGGGCGGGTGCTGTTCGACGACGCGTCCTTCCGGGTCGGCGAGGGCGCCGCGGTCGCGCTGGTCGGCGCGAACGGCGCCGGCAAGACCACGCTGCTGCGGATGATCGCGGGCGACACCCAGCCGCACGGCGGTTCGGTGACGGTCACCGGCGGGCTCGGCGTGATGCGCCAGTTCGTCGGCACCACCGGCCGGGAGAGCGCCGAGGACGCCCCGGGCGCGCTGCCCGCCGACGCCTCGGTGCGCGACCTGCTGGTCTCGGTCGCCCCGAAGCGGATCGCCGACGCGGCCCGCGCGGTGGACGCCGCGGAGCTCGCGATGATCGCCCAGGACGACGAGAAGTCGCAGATGGCCTACGCCCAGGCGCTCTCCGACTGGTCGGACGCCGGCGGCTACGAGTACGAGGCCGACTGGGACGTCTGCACGGTGGCCGCCCTCGGCGTGCCCTTCGAGCGGGCCCAGTGGCGCGGCCTGAACACGCTCTCCGGCGGCGAGCAGAAGCGGCTGGTGCTGGAGGCGCTGCTGCGCGGCCCGGACGAGGTGCTGCTGCTCGACGAGCCGGACAACTACCTGGACGTACCGGGCAAGCGCTGGCTGGAGGAGGCCATCCGGGCCACCTCCAAGACCGTGCTGTACATCTCGCACGACCGCGAACTGCTCTCCCGCACCGCCGAGAAGATCATCGCGGTGGAGTCCGGCGCGACCGGCTCCAGCGTCTGGGTGCACGGCGGCGGCTTCGACACCTTCCACGAGGCCCGCAAGGCCCGCTTCGAGCGCTTCGAGGAGCTGCGCCGCCGCTGGGACGAGGAGCACGCCAAGCTGAAGAAGCTGGTGGTCACCCTCCGGCAGGCGGCCGCGGTCAGCCACGAGATGGCCTCCCGGTACGCCGCCGCGCAGACCAGGCTGAAGAAGTTCGAGGACGCCGGCCCGCCCGAGGCGCCGCCGCGCGAGCAGTCGATCACCATGCGGCTCAAGGGCGGCCGCACCGGCGTGCGGGCCTTCACCATGCAGGGCCTGGAGCTGTCCGGCCTGATGAAGCCCTTCGACCTGGAGGTCTTCTACGGCGAGCGGGTCGCCGTGCTGGGCTCCAACGGCTCCGGCAAGTCGCACTTCCTGCGGCTGCTGGCCGGGGACGGCTCGGTGGAGCACGGCGGGCAGTGGAAGCTCGGCGCCCGGGTCGTCCCCGGGCACTTCCGGCAGACCCACGCCCACCCGGAGCTGCTCGGCCGCACGGTGCGCTCGATCGTCGAGGAGGAGCACGCGCTCTCCCGCGGCGCCGCGATGTCCGCGCTGCGCCGCTACGAGCTGGACCGGCAGGAGGAGCAGAAGTTCGAGTCGCTCTCCGGCGGCCAGCAGGCCCGGCTGATGATCCTCAAGCTGGAGCTGTCCGGCTCCACCGCGCTGCTGCTCGACGAGCCGACCGACAACCTGGACCTGGAGAGCGCCGAGGCGCTCCAGCAGGGCCTGGAGGCGTTCGACGGCACGGTGCTGTGCGTCACCCACGACCGCTGGTTCGCCCGGAGCTTCGACCGCTTCCTGGTGTTCGGCTCGGACGGCCGGGTCTACGAGGCCCCGGAGCCGGTCTGGGACGAGACCCGGGTGGTCCGGGACCGCTGAACCGAAGGCCCCCGCGCCGGGCCGGTTTGGAATCCACCCCACCGGCCCGGTATTGTTGGCCGCTGTTGTGCGTATTGGCTCGCTCTATCTCACGTGAGAGGTCGGTACGCCGGAGACGACAGGCCGAACTCCAGCGGCTGCCCGAATTGCGTCCGGGCGGATCGGCTGGAGGCCCCGGGCCTTGGTGCTCCTGTCAGGACCCACTCACTGAAAAGCGAAGGCTACGACCGTGCGTACGTACAGCCCCAAGCCCGGCGACGTCCAGCGTCAGTGGCACGTCATCGACGCGACCGACGTCGTGCTCGGCCGCCTGGCCTCCCAGGCCGCCAACCTCCTGCGGGGCAAGCACAAGGCGATCTACGCGCCGCACGTTGACACTGGTGACTTCGTCATCATCATCAACGCCGACAAGGTGCACCTCTCGGGCAACAAGAAGACCCAGAAGCTGGCCTACCGCCACAGCGGCTTCCCGGGCGGCCTCCGCTCGGTCCGCTACGACGACCTGCTCGCGAACAACCCGGAGAAGGCCGTCGAGAAGGCCATCAAGGGCATGGTTCCGAAGAACAGCCTGGGCCGTCAGATGCTCTCGAAGCTGAAGGTCTACTCGGGCGACCAGCACCCGCACGCTGCGCAGCAGCCGGTGCCGTTCGAGATCACCCAGGTCGCGCAGTAATTCCGGCCACCCACACCCCAACTGACGTAGAAGAGCTGAGGAACACCGTGGCCGAGACTGCCATCGAGAGCACCCTCGAGGTCGAATTCGACGACGAGAACGTCGACGAGTACACCACCGAGACCGAGTACACCACCGAGTCGCTGGCCGGCCGCTTCGGCGAGGCCGTCCCCGGCGCCGGCCTCGGCCGCCGCAAGGAGGCGATCGCCCGCGTGCGCATCGTCCCCGGCACCGGCCAGTGGAAGATCAACGGTCGCACCCTGGAGAACTACTTCCCCAACAAGGTGCACCAGCAGACCGTGAACGAGCCCTTCAAGCTCCTCGAGCTGGACGGCCGTTACGACGTCATCGCCCGCATCGCCGGCGGCGGCGTGTCCGGCCAGGCCTACGCGCTGCGCCTCGGCGTGGCCCGTGCGCTGAACGAGGCGGACGTGGACAACAACCGCGGCCCGCTCAAGAAGGCCGGCTTCCTGACCCGTGACGCCCGCGCCGTCGAGCGCAAGAAGGCCGGTCTCAAGAAGGCCCGCAAGGCGCCGCAGTACAGCAAGCGCTAATCGCACCCTTCATGCGATCCTCGCCCCGGAGCACTCTGTGCTCCGGGGCGTCGTGCCTCCCGGACCGGTGCGGAGTCCGCGGGGGCGGCACCACCCGAGCCCACCACCGGCGCGACAGGACGGACGAACGCGAACATGGCACGACTCTTCGGTACGGACGGGGTGCGCGGCGTGGCCAACGAGGGCCTGACCGCGGAGCTGGCGCTGGGCCTGTCGGTGGCCGCCGCCCATGTGCTCGGCGACGCCAACGCGTTCGAGGGGCACCGGCCGGTGGCCGTGGTCGGCCGAGACCCCCGGGCGTCCGGAGAGTTCCTGGAGGCCGCCGTGATCGCCGGCCTGGCCAGCGCCGGGGTGGACGTGCTGCGGGTCGGCGTGCTGCCCACCCCCGCGGTGGCGTACCTGACCGGCGCGCTCGGCGCGGACTTCGGCGTGATGCTGTCCGCCAGCCACAACGCGATGCCCGACAACGGCATCAAGTTCCTCGCCCGCGGCGGCCACAAGCTGGACGACGCGCTGGAGGACGCCATCGAGGCGCACTACCGCCGCTACGGCGCCGGCGACGAGTCCTGGAAGCGCCCCACCGGCGCGGCGGTCGGCCGGGTCCGCCAGTACAGCGAGGGCTTCGACCGGTACGTGGCGCACCTGGTCGCGGTGCTGCCGAACCGGCTCGACGGGGTGCGGGTGGTCATCGACGGCGCGCACGGCGCGGCCGCCCGGGTCGCCCCGGAGGCGTTCGCCCGGGCCGGCGCCGAGGTGGTGTACACCCTGGGCACCGAGCCGACCGGCCTGAACATCAACGACGGCGTCGGCTCCACCCACCTGGACAAGCTGCGCGCCGCGATGAAGGAGCACCGGGCCGACCTGGGCGTCGCGCTGGACGGCGACGCCGACCGCTGCCTGGCCGCCGACGCGGACGGCAACGAGGTCGACGGCGACCAGATCATCGCGATCCTGGCGGTCGGCATGAAGGAGGCCGGCACGCTGCGCCGCAACACCGCGGTGGCCACCGTGATGTCGAACCTGGGCTTCACCCTGGCGATGGAGCGCGAGGGCATCGAGCTGGTGCGCACCGCGGTCGGCGACCGGTACGTGCTGGAGGAGATGAAGCAGCACGGCTACGCGCTGGGTGGCGAGCAGTCCGGCCACGTGATCCTGCTGGACCACGCCACCACCGGGGACGGCACCCTGACCGGCCTGATGCTGGGCGCCCGGCTGGCCGCCACCAAGCAGCCGCTGGCGGACCTGGCCTCGGTGATGACCCGGCTCCCGCAGGTGATGATCAACGTCAAGGGCGTGGACAAGGACCGGGTGGAGTCCTGCGCCGAGCTGCAGGCCGCGCTCGTCGCGGCGGAGGCCGAGCTCGGCACCACCGGCCGGGTGCTGCTGCGCAAGTCCGGCACCGAGCCGCTGGTGCGGGTGATGGTCGAGGCGGTCGGCCACGAGCAGGCGCAGGACGTCTGCCAGCGGCTCGCCGACGCGGTGCGGCTGCACCTGGGCTGAGGCGGGGCCACCGGGGGGAGGGCGGGCCCCTCCCCCCGGCGCGCGCTCAGAGCTTGCGCAGCAGCGCCCGGCGGACCTTGTGGTCCTGGCCCTTCTGCAGCACCAGGGTGGCCCGGCCGCGGGTGGGCAGCACGTTCTCCAGCAGGTTCGGCCGGTTGATGGTCCGCCAGACCTGGCGGCCGTAGTCCATCGCCTCCTCCTCGGGCACCTCGGTGAAGCGCCGGAAGTAGGAGTTCGGGTCCTGGAAGGCGGTCTGCCGCAGCTTGCGGAACCGGTCCAGGTACCAGGTCTCGATGTCGTCGGTGCGGGCGTCGACGTAGATCGAGAAGTCGAAGTAGTCGGCGACCGCCATCCTGGTCCGCCCGTCGGTGCCGGGCAGGGCCGGCTGCAGCACGTTCAGCCCCTCGACGATCAGGATGTCGGGGCGCTCCACCACCAGCCGCTCGCCGGGCACGATGTCGTACACCAGGTGCGAGTACACCGGCGCGGTGACCCGGTCCTTGCCGGCCTTCACGTCCGCGACGAAGCGCATCAGCGCCCGCCGGTCGTACGACTCGGGGAAGCCCTTGCGGGCCATCAGGCCGCGCCGGCGCAGTTCCGCGTTGGGCAGCAGGAAGCCGTCGGTGGTGACCAGTTCGACCCGGGGGTGCTCGGGCCAGCGGGCCAGCAGCGCCTGGAGCAGGCGGGCGGTGGTGGACTTGCCGACCGCGACCGAGCCGGCCACGCCGATGATGAACGGGGTGCGCACCCGTTCGGTGTCGGGCGTGTCGAGGAAGCTGCCGATCGCGCCGCGCAGTTCGTGGGTGGCGTGCACGTACAGGTTCAGCAGCCGGGACAGCGGCAGGTAGACGTCCCGGACCTCGTCGAGGTCCAGGGCGGTGCCGAGGCCGCGCAGGCGCTCGACCTCCTCCGCGGTCAGCGGCAGCGGGGTGCGCTCGCGCAGCGCGCTCCACTCGGCGCGGTCCAGATCCACGTACGGGGAAGGGGTGGGCGCGGGGGGCGCACCCTTCGTACAGAGTTCGGTCAGCACGGTGTCCATTGTGGGCCGTCCGCGGGGTGCCGGGCGTTGTGGTGTCGGTCACCCGGTGTGGTCATCCGACCCCCCGGGGCCCGAACATCCGCACATATGCTGGCGCACATGTGCGGAATTGTTGGATATACCGGGCCGCAACCGGCCCTCGACGTAGTGATCGCAGGGCTGCGGAGGCTGGAGTACCGGGGCTACGACTCGGCCGGCGTCGCGGTCCAGACGGAGGGCGCCGACGGGCAGTGGCTCCTGACCACGGACAAGCGGGCCGGAAAGCTCGTCAACCTCGAGAAGTCGCTGGCCGAAACCCCTCTCCCGGCCGGCACCACGGGCATCGGACACACCCGCTGGGCCACCCACGGCGGCCCCACCGACGCCAACGCCCACCCCCACCTGGACGACCACCGCAAGGTCGCGGTGGTCCACAACGGCATCATCGAGAACTTCGCGCGGCTGCGCGCCGACCTCGCCGACCGGGGCCACACCCTCCGCTCCGAGACCGACACCGAGGTCGTCGCCCACCTGCTCGCCGAGGCGTACGACGGCGACCTCGCCGAGGCCATGCGCGCGGTCTGCCGCCAGCTCGACGGCGCCTTCACCCTGGTCGCCGTGCACGCCGACGCCCCCGGCACGGTGGTCGGCGCCCGCCGCAACTCGCCGCTGGTGGTCGGCGTCGGCGACGGCGAGAACTTCCTCGCCTCCGACGTCGCCGCGTTCATCGCGCACACCCGCGAGGCGATCGAGCTCGGCCAGGACCAGGTCGTCGAGCTGCGCCCCGGGGGCGTCACGGTGACGAACTTCGACGGCACCCCCGCCGAGGTCCGCGAGTACCACGTCGACTGGGACGCCTCCGCCGCCGAGAAGGGCGGCTACGACTACTTCATGCTCAAGGAGATCGCCGAGCAGCCGAAGGCCGTCGCCGACACCCTCCTCGGCCGGATCGGCACCGACGGCCGGCTCACCCTCGACGAGCTGCGCATCCCCGACCAGGTGCTGCGCGAGGTCGACAAGGTGGTGATCGTCGCCTGCGGCACCGCCTTCCACGCCGGCATGATCGCCAAGTACGCGATCGAGCACTGGACCCGCGTCCCCTGCGAGGTCGAGGTCGCCAGCGAGTTCCGCTACCGCGACCCGATCATGGACGACCGCACCCTGGTCGTCGCCATCTCGCAGTCCGGCGAGACCATGGACACCCTGATGGCGCTGCGGCACGCCCGCGAGCAGGGCGCCAAGGTGCTCGCGATCTGCAACACCAACGGCTCGACCATCCCGCGCGAGTCCGACGCCGTCCTCTACACCCACGCCGGCCCCGAGGTCGCGGTCGCCTCCACCAAGGCGTTCCTCACCCAGCTGGTCGCCTGCTACCTGGTCGCCCTCTACCTGGGCCAGGTCCGCGGCACCAAGTGGGGCGACGAGATCTCCTCCGTCATCCGCGAACTCGGCGACGCCCCACGGCAGGTCGAGCAGGTGCTCGGCACCATGGAGCCCGTCCGGGAGCTGGCCCGCTCGCTGGCCGACGCCCGCTCGGTGCTCTTCCTCGGCCGGCACGTCGGCTACCCCGTGGCCCTGGAGGGCGCGCTCAAGCTCAAGGAGCTCGCCTACATGCACGCCGAGGGCTTCGCCGCCGGCGAGCTCAAGCACGGCCCGATCGCCCTGATCGAGGAGGGCCTGCCGGTGGTCGTGGTGGTGCCCTCGCCGCGCGGCCGCTCGATCCTGCACGACAAGATCGTCTCCAACATCCAGGAGATCCGGGCCCGCGGCGCCCGGACCATCGTGATCGCCGAGGAGGGCGACGAGGCCGTCGTCCCCTACGCCGACCACCTGATCCGGATCCCGGTCACCCCGACCCTGCTCCAGCCCCTGGTCTCCACCGTCCCGCTCCAGGTCTTCGCCTGCGAGCTGGCCACCGCCAAGGGCCACGAGGTCGACCAGCCGCGCAACCTGGCCAAGTCCGTCACGGTCGAGTAGCCGCGTATCGTCCATCCCCGGGGCGGGACCTCCGCACCGGGGACGGACGAGGGAGTACGAGGGTGATCATCGGGGTCGGCATCGACGTGGCGGACATCGGACGGTTCGAACAGTCCCTGGAACGCACCCCCGGACTCGCCGAACGCCTCTTCACCCCCGCCGAACTCACCCTCCCCTCCGGCCGGCGCCGCGGCACCGCCTCGCTGGCCGCCCGGTTCGCCGCGAAGGAGGCCGTGGCCAAGGCCCTCGGCGCCCCGCCCGGCCTGCGCTGGGAGGACGCCGAAGTCCGCGTCGAGGAATCCGGCCGTCCCCTGCTGCACGTCACCGGCACCGTCGAGGCCCGCGCCGCCGAACTGGGCGTCACCTCCTGGCACGTCTCGCTCAGCCACGACGCGGGCGTCGCCTCGGCGGTGGTCATCGCCGAAGGGTGAGACTCTTCGGCAGACGAAGGGGAACGATCCAGGGGCCGGGGGAACTGTCGGCAGACGGGCATGCACCTCCAGGGGCCCGGGGAACGGCGGGTCCGTGCTGCTGGTGGTCGGAGCCCATCGGAGGTCGGTGCTGCTGCGTGTCTTTAAGGGAACCGGAAGCCGATGCGCGCTCCGGCAGTGAACCGGCAGCAGACTGGGCCTCGCCGTTCCCCGAGCCCCTGGCGGTGCTCCTCCTCCCCCCCTCGAGAACGGAGAATTCGCATGCGCCACGCCCACACCGTCGAGCAGGTCCGGGCCGCCGAGGCCGCGCTGATGGCCCGGCTGCCGGAGGGGGTGCTGATGCAGCGGGCCGCCGCCGGGCTGGCCGCGGTCTGTGCGGGGCTGCTGCCCCGGGTGTACGGGAGCCGGGTGCTGGTGCTGGCCGGGTCGGGGGACAACGGGGGCGACGCCCTGTTCGCGGCCGCCCGGCTGGCCCGGCGCGGGGCCCGCGCGGAGGCGCTGCTGCTCGACCCGGCGAAGGCGCACGCCGCCGGGCTGGCCGCGCTGCTCGCCGCCGGCGGCCGGGTCACCGCGGACCCGGACGCCTTCGGCCGGGCCGACCTGGTGCTGGACGGCATCGTCGGCATCGGCGGCCGCGGCCCGCTGCGCCCCGCCGCCGCCCCGTTCGCCGCGATGGCGCGCCGCGGCCGCGTGGTTGCCGTGGACGTGCCGTCCGGCGTGGACCCGGACACCGGCGAGGTCGCCGGGGCCGCGCTGCGCGCCGACGTCACGGTCTGCTTCGGCACCCACAAGCCGGGCCTGCTGATCGACCCGGGCGCGGGGTACGCGGGCGTCGTCCACCTGGTCGGCATCGGGCTCGACCTGCCGCCCGCCCCCGTCGAGGCGCTCCAGCGGGCCGACGTGGCCGCGCTGCTGCCCGTCCCCGGCGCGGAGAGCGACAAGTACCGGCGCGGGGTGGTCGGCGTGGCCGCCGGGTCCGCCCGCTACCCGGGCGCGGCCGTGCTGGCCGTCGCCGGGGCGCTGCACGGCGGGGCCGGGGCGGTGCGCTACACCGGGCACGCCGCCGCGGAGGTGGTCCGCCGCCACCCCGAGACGCTGGTCACCGAGGACGGCCCGGCGCGGGCCGGACGCGTCCAGGCATGGGTGGTCGGCCCCGGCGGCGGCGCGGACGCGGAGCGCACCCTGCGCGAGGCGCTGGACACCGGCGTGCCCGTGCTGGCCGACGCCGACGCGCTCACCGAACTTGCCCGCCTCGGCCCGTCCGCGCTGGCCGGGCGGGACGCGCCCGTCCTGCTCACCCCGCACGCCGGGGAGGCCGCCCGGCTGCTCGCGGGGCTCGGCGAGAGCGCCGACGCCGAGGAGGTCGCCGCCCGGCGGCTGTGGGCGGCCCGGCTGCTCGCCGCGGGGTACGGGGCGACGGTGCTGCTCAAGGGCTCCACGACGGTCGTCGCCGCCCCGGACGGCCGGGCCCGGGTCAACGCCACCGGCACCGGCTGGCTCGGCACCGCGGGCAGCGGCGACGTCCTCTCCGGCCTGGCGGGCTCCCTGCTCGCTACCGGCCTCGCCCCGCTGGACGCCGCCTCCGTCGCGGCCCACCTGCACGGCCTGGCCGGCCGGCACGCGGCGGGCGACGGCGCCCCGATCACGGCCCTGGACCTGGCGGGCACGCTCCACCGGGCATGGGGAACGATCCAGGGGCTCGGGGAGAACGGCGGGAAGTGAAACCAGGGGCTCGGGGAACGGCGAGGCCCAGTCTGCTGACGGTGCACTGCCGTGGCGCGCATCGGCTTCGGGTTCTGTCTACGGCACGCAGCAGCACGGACACTTCGATGGGCTCCGGCTGTCAGCAGCACGGACTCGCCGTTCCCCGAGCCCCTGTTGTGGATCCCGCCGTTCTCAGCCGAGCCCCTGTTTTCGCGCCCCGCCGTTCTTCGCCGAGCCCCTGTTTTCGCGCCCCGCCGTTCCTCGCGCCCCCTGAATACCGACCCTCCGGCCGCCGTCTGGGAGACTGATAGGCGATGACGACTGCGAACACCACCGGGACGCCTGCGCTCGCCCAGGGAGCGCGGGCCGAGGCGACCGTCGACCTGGCCGCGCTGCGTGACAACCTGGGCGCGTTGCGGGCCCGCACGGACGGGCCCGAGCTGATGGCGGTGGTCAAGGCGGACGCCTACGGCCACGGGGCGCTCAGGTGTGCCAGAGAGGCCGTCGCGGCCGGGGTCGGCTGGCTGGGGACGGCGACGCCGGAGGAGGCGCTCGCGCTGCGGGCCGCCGGGATCGGGCCGGAGCAGGCCCGGATCCTGTGCTGGCTGTGGACGCCGGGCGGGCCGTGGGCGCGGGCGCTGCGCGAGTCGGTGGACATCTCGATCAGCGGCCAGTGGGCGCTGGACGAGCTGCTCGCCGCCGTCCGGGAGACCGGCGTCCCGGCCCGGGTGCACCTGAAGGCCGACACCGGGCTGGGCCGCAACGGCTGCCAGCCGCACGACTGGCCGGACCTGGTGGAGAACGCGGTCAGGGCGCAGGCCGACGGCCTGCTGCGGGTGGTCGGCGTCTGGTCGCACTTCGCGGCTGCCGACGAGCCCGGCCATCCCTCGATCCAGGCCCAACTGGACTCCTTCGCACAGGCGTTGGCGTTCGCCGAGCGCTCCGGCGTCGACCCCGAGGTGCGGCACCTGGCGAACTCCCCGGCGACGCTGCTGCTGCCGCAGTCGCACTACGACCTGGTCCGGCCCGGCCTGGCGATGTACGGCCTGTCGCCCGTCCCGGACGTCGGCGGGCCCGCCGACTTCGGGCTGCGCCCGGTGATGTCGCTGGCGGCCCGGCTGGCGCTGGTCAAGCGCGTCCCCGGCGGCCACGGCATCTCGTACGGGCACCACTACACGACGTCCGGGCCGACCACGCTCGGCCTGGTGCCGCTCGGCTACGCGGACGGCGTGCCGCGGCACGCCAGCAACACCGGCCCGGTGCAGATCGGGTCGGGCTGGTACCGGGTGGCCGGGCGGGTCGCGATGGACCAGTTCGTCGTCGACCTCGGCGGGGACGTGCCGGACATCGGCGAGGAGGTGCTGCTGTTCGGCTCCGGCGAGCGCGGCGAGCCCACCGCCGAGGACTGGGCGCGGGCCTGCGGCACCATCGCGTACGAGATCATTACCCGGATCGGGGGGCGGGTCCCGCGGCGCTACGTCGGCGGGCTGCGGGGGTGAGCCGTGGCTGAGGAGTCCTCCTCCGGCGGGGTGTCCCGGGCCGGGCTGATCGGCATCTCGCTGGGCGTGCTGGCGGCCGGGGCGGCCGCCGGGGTGGCGATCGAGCGGCTGACGGTCGGGCGGGCGACGCGCCGGCGGGCCCGCGAGGAGCTGGAGGCGGCGGCCGCCTTCGGCTCGCTGCGCGGCACCGCGACGACGGTGCCCGCCGAGGACGGCACCGGGCTGTACGTCGAGGTCGACGAGGCGCCGTCCGGTGCCGGGCCGACCGTGGTGTTCTGCCACGGCTACTGCCTCAACCAGGACGGCTGGCACTTCCAGCGGGCCGCGCTGCGCGGCGCGCTGCGCACCGTGTTCTGGGACCAGCGCAGCCACGGCCGCTCCGAGCGCTCCCGCTCGTACCTGGCCGGCGAGGCCGCCTCGATCGACCGGCTCGGCGCCGACCTGGAGGCGGTGCTGGACGCGGTCGTCCCCGAGGGGCCGATCGTGCTGGTCGGGCACTCGATGGGCGGGATGACGGTGATGGCGCTCGCCGACCGGCGCCCCGAGCTGTTCGGCCCCGGCGGCCGGGTGGCCGGCGTCGCGCTGGTCGGCACCCTGGCGGGCGACTGGGACGCGGTGCCGCTGGGCCTGCCCGCGGTCGGCGCCAAGGTGGTCAAGCGGGTCGCGCCCGGGGTGATAAGGGCGCTGGGCCGCCAGGTCCAGCTGGTGGAGGCGACCCGGCGCTGGGGCTCCGACCTGGCCGCGGTGTTCTACCGGCGGTTCTCGTTCGGCGGCAAGGACGTCGACCCGGCGGTGGCCCGGTTCGCCGAGCAGCTGCTGGACGCCACCCCGATCGACGTGGTCGCCGAGTTCTACCCGACGTTCTCCGCGCACGACAAGCGCGCCGCGCTGGCCGCCCTGGACGGCCTGCCGGTCCTCGTCCTGGCCGGCACCAAGGACCTGCTGACCCCGCCCGAGTACTCCGAGGCGATCGCCGCCGAACTGCCCGGCGCCCGGCTGGTGCTGGTCGAGGGCGCCGGGCACCTGGTGATGCTGGAGCGCCCCGGCACCGTCGACCGGGAGCTCGCCGCGCTGCTGGAGCGCGCCGCCGAGCGGGCCGGGACGGGGCCGCTGCCGGACGCGCTGCGGGAGCTGGCGCGGGAGCCCGCCGAGGACTGAGCGGAGCGCTTCGCCCGGTGTGGCACCTTATGGAGTGGCCGCAACGATCGAAGAAGGACGCCATGGGTTCGCAGACCACTCTGACCGTCGAAACCGCGGAGCGGATGACCGGCCTCGGCCGGCGCCTGGCCGCCCTGCTGCGCCCCGGCGACCTGGTGCTGCTGTCGGGGGAGCTGGGCGCGGGCAAGACCACGCTGACCCGCGGCCTGGGCGAGGGCCTGGGGGTGCGCGGCGCGGTCACCTCGCCGACCTTCGTGATCGCCCGGGTGCACCCCTCGCTGACCGGCGGCCCGGCGCTGGTGCACGTGGACGCGTACCGGCTGGGCGGCGGGCTGGAGGAGATGGAGGACCTCGACCTGGACGTGTCGCTGCCCGAGTCGGTGGTGGTCGTCGAGTGGGGCGAGGGCAAGGTCGAGGAACTGTCCGAGGACCGGCTGGAGATCCGGATCGAGCGGACCCTCGGCGGCGAGGCGGTGGGGGCGCTGGACGAGGAGGCGGACGGGCGGCGGGTCACCCTCACCGGGCTGGGCGGTCGCTGGGACGGCGCGGACCTCACCGGATTGGGTGAGAACTGACCCGGGTTTCCGACAGCGCGTCGGGAAACGGTTGCGGCGCACCGCGCGGGCGTGATGGGATGGCACCAGCAAGTTAGGTATGCCTAACTAGGGAGCGCCCGATGTCGAGCACACCCCCCAGGACCACCGGAGACCGCCCGGAGGCGGCCCCGGCCGCCGGAGCCGTCGAGAGCGCCGGGCCCGCCGGGGCCGGGCCGTCGTCGCGCACCGCCGTCGTGCCGCCGGTGCCGATGCGCGCCCTGCTGGCCGCCTGCCGGGCCGCCGAGGCGGTCTCCACCCCGCCGGAGCGCCACGCCGCGTAGCGCGCCGGGCGGCCGGGCCGCCGGTCAGCCGACCACGACCACCCGGGTGCCGTTCGGGGCGAAGTCCCACAGCAGCTGGCCGTCCGCCCGGGTGGCCCGGATGCCGCCGGTCTTCGTCCCCGGGGCCTGCGACGGGGCCGGGGCCTTCTCGTCCACCAGCGCGCTGAAGCCGAACACCGTGCCCGACTGCTGGGCGAACCGCACCACGTGCTCGATCTGCCGCCCGTCGGTGCCGGTGCCGGCCGCGGTCCGGCTGGCGACGCTGTAGGTGCCCGCCGCGGGCAGCGTGTTGCCCGGCACCACCTTGAACGAGGCCAGCACCGGGTTCGGCTTCTTCGGGTCGACCAGCCACACCTGCTGGTCCTTCAGCGAGTACACCACCCGCAGCCCCGAGCCGGACTCGGCGGGCAGCGGCGGCACGGCCGGCCGGTCGCTCCCGGTGGCGGAGGCCGAGGGGGCGGCGCTCGACGCGGACGGCACCGCCGCGACCGCGCGCGAGGCCGCGCCGTTCGCCTGGAAGGCCAGCAGCCCGATCACCGCCAGGGCGCCCAGGGTCAGCCCGCCGACCACCGCACCAGGACCCAGCTTCGCCACGTCAGCTCCTCAACGCTCCGCGTCTCACCTTCGGGAAGGCCCATGGTGCCAGGTGCGGCCCGCCGTTCCGGCCTCCCGGCGATCGTGTGTTCCCGGCCGGGCCGCGGACGGGTGCGGCCCGGCCGCGGGCGCGGTACGGCCCGCCGGGGCGGACCCTCTAACCTTGGTCCCGTGCTCCTCCTCGCCTTCGACACCGCCACCCCCGCCGTCACCGCCGCCGTCCACGACGGCGAACGGGTGCTCGCCGAGTCCTACGAGGTCGACGCCCGCCGGCACGGCGAACTGCTGCTGCCCACCGTCGCGGCCGTGCTGCGCGCCGCCGGCGTGGACAAGCGCGAGCTGACCGGCCTCGCCGTCGGCGTCGGCCCCGGCCCGTACACCGGCCTGCGGGTCGGCCTGGTCACCGCCGCCGCCCTCGGCGACGCGCTCGGCCTGCCCGTGCACGGCGTCTGCACCCTGGACGCGATCGCCCACCAGGCCCGCACCGAGGGCCTGGAGGGGGCGTTCACCGTGGCCACCGACGCGCGCCGCAAGGAGGTCTACTGGGCCTCCTACGGCGCCGACGGCGCCCGGGTGAGCGGCCCCTCCGTGGACCGCCCGGCCGAGATCGGGCCCGCCGACCGGACGGTCGGCGCGGGCGCCCTGCTGTACGCGCTGCCCGCGGCGAGCGGCCCCGAGCACGTCTCGGCGGGCGCGCTGGCCGACTTCGCGGTCCGCGAGCTGGCCGCCGGCCGGGAGCTGCTGCCGAACGCCCCGCTGTACCTGCGGCGGCCGGACGCGCAGGTCCCCGCGGGCTACAAGGCGGTGCTTCCGGCGTGACGCCCGCTGGTGCCGGAACGGCCGGGCCCGGAACGGCCGGCCGGCGTGGCTAGGTACGCGCTGCGTCCCATGCGGTGGTGGGACATCGAGCCGGTCATGGTGCTGGAGCACCGGCTGTTCCCCGAGGACGCCTGGTCGCGCGGGATGTACTGGTCGGAGCTGGCCGAGGCGTACCCGGGCGGGAGCCGGTACTACGTGGTGGCCGTGGACGGGGCCGGGGCGGTCGTCGGGTACGCCGGGCTGATGGCGGTCGGGGCGGACGGCGACGTGCAGACGATCGCGGTGGACTCCGGGCACCAGGGGGCGGGCCTCGGCGGGGTGCTGCTGGCCGAGCTGACCGCGGAGTCGGTCCGGCGCGGCTGCGCCGAGGTGCTGCTGGAGGTGCGGGTGGACAACCTGCGCGCGCAGCGGCTGTACGAGCGGTTCGGGTTCGAGCCGGTCGGGATCCGGCGGGGCTACTACCAGCCCGCCAACGTGGACGCACTGGTGATGCGTCTGGACCACCTGGCAAGTGACGCAAGCGATCTGAAGGATCATCACAATGGCTGACGAACCCCTCGTCCTCGGCATCGAGACCTCCTGCGACGAGACCGGCGTCGGCATCGTCCGCGGCACCACGCTGCTGGCCGACGCGGTCGCCTCCAGCGTCAACGACCACGCCCGGTACGGCGGCGTCGTGCCGGAGATCGCCAGCCGGGCGCACCTGGAGGCGATGGTCCCCACCATCCGGCGGGCGCTGGACACCGCCGGGGTCAAGGCGGCCGACCTGGACGGCATCGCCGTTACCGCGGGCCCCGGCCTGGCGGGCGCGCTGCTGGTGGGCGTGAGCGCCGCCAAGGCGTACGCGTGGGCGCTGGACAAGCCGCTGTACGGGGTGAACCACCTGGCCTCGCACATCTGCGTGGACCAGCTGGAGCACGGCCGGCTGCCGGAGCCGACGATGGCGCTGCTGGTCTCCGGCGGGCACTCCTCGCTGCTGCTCAGCGGCGACATCACCTCCGACGTGCGGCCGCTGGGCGCGACCATCGACGACGCGGCGGGCGAGGCGTTCGACAAGGTGGCGCGCGTCCTCGGGCTGGGCTTCCCGGGCGGGCCGGTGGTGGACCGGATGGCCCGCGAGGGCGACGGGAAGGCGATCGCCTTCCCGCGCGGCCTGAACAACGCCGGCGACCCCGCCTACGACTTCTCGTTCTCCGGCCTGAAGACCGCCGTGGCGCGCTGGGTGGAGGCCAGGCGGCGGGCCGGCGAGCCGGTGCCGGTGGCGGACGTCGCGGCGTCCTTCCAGGAGGCGGTCACCGACGTGCTGACCCGCAAGGCGGTGCGGGCGTGCAGGGACAACGGCGTCGACCACCTGATGATCGGCGGCGGCGTGGCGGCCAACTCGCGGCTGCGCGAGATGGCGCAGCAGCGCTGCGACCGGGCGGGCATCGTGCTGCGGGTGCCGCGGCCGGGCCTGTGCACCGACAACGGCGCGATGGTGGCGGCGCTCGGCGCCGAGATGGTCTGGCGGAACCGCACGCCGTCCTCCTTCGACCTGTCGGCGGACTCCTCGCTGCCGGTCACCGAGACCCACGTGCCGGGCGAGCACGGCAGCTTCCACGCGCACGCGCACGAGGCGCTGAAGTGACCCTGGCGGCGATGTGGGAGGCTCGGGCCGCCGACGGCCTGGGCGCCGAACTGCACGCCTGGGCGCGGGAGTTCGCACTGCCCGCGGTGCGCGGCGCGGCCGGTCTGGAGCGGGTGGAGCTGTTCACCGCCCCGGGCGACCGGGTGCTGCTGATCGCGCTGTGGGCGGGCGGGCCGGCGCCGGTGCCGGAGCCCCCCGCGCACCTGCTGGCCCGCCCGGTGCACCACTGGACCTTCACCCGCACGGACGCGGGGTAGCAACCGAGCAGTCCGATCCGATCGTCCTATTATCGACACGCGTGTCGAGGGCGAGCGGGGGACATCGGTGATGCAGCGGGTACGGGTCGGGTACGGGGCGGGCGCCCTCGCGGTGCTGCTGGCCGCCAGCGGGTGCAGCAGCGGCTCCGGGCCCGCCGACCCCCCGGCCGTCCCGGCCGCGCCGGTCGCCGCCGCCTCCCCGGCCGCCTCCGCCTCCGGCGCCCCCTCGGCGCCCGCGCAGGACGCGGTCGGCGAGGCCACCTGGGCGAAGTGGGGCGTCAAGCCGCTGCCGAAGGCGCCCGCCCCGCCGGCCGACCGGCCGGTCAAGCTCACCAAGTCCGGCCCGGTACCGGTGTTCAGCGACGTCCCGACCGGCGACAAGGTCGTGTTCATCACCATCGACGACGGGGCCGAGAAGGACCCGGAGTTCGTCGCGATGCTCACCGAGCTGAAGGTGCCGATCACGATGTTCCTGACCAAGGACATCGTCAAGAACGACTACGCCTACTTCAAGCCGCTCCAGGCGCTCGGCAACAGCATCCAGAACCACACCGTCAGCCACCCGGTGATGAGCAAGCTCCCCGCCGCCCAGCAGAAGGCGCAGATCTGCGACGACCAGGCGGCCCTCACCGAGCAGTACGGCACCGCCCCGTACCTGTTCCGCCCGCCCTACGGCGACGGCGCCAACACCGCCGCGCTGAACACCGCCGTCCAGGAGTGCGGGCCGCGCGCCGTCGTGCTCTGGCGCGAGTCCATGCAGATCCACGACATGCAGTACCAGGCCGCCGACAAGAAGCTCCGCAACGGGGACATCATCCTGGCCCACTTCCGCGGCCCGTCCGAGCTCAAGGGCGAGACCATGACCCGGATGTTCGCCGAACTGCTCAACCGGATCCAGGAGCAGGGCTTCTCCGTCGCCCGCCTCGACGACTACGTGGCAGGGCCCACCGGCTGACCCAGCATCATCACCGGGCCGGCCGCGGTGCGGGCCACGATCACCGTCACCGCGTTCGGCCCGGCCGGCTTCAACTGCCGCCGCAGCTCCTCCGGGACGACCGACGCCCCGCGCTTCTTGATCACCACGGTGCCGATCCGGCGCTCCTTCACCAGCGCCTTCAACCGCTTCACCTGGAACGGCAGCACGTCGGTCAGCTCGTACGCCTGCGCGTACGGCGTCGGCCGCAGCTCGTCCGAGGTGACGTAGGCGATCATCGGGTCGATCAGCCGCCCGCGCACCGTCGCCACCACCTCCGCCACCATCCGGCCGCGGATCACCGCGCCGTCCGGCTCGTACAGGTAGCGCCCCACCGGGCCCACCGGCGGGGGCGGCAGCGCGCCGCCGGACAGCGAGTGCGGGCCCGGCAGCAGCGTCGCCCGGTACGGCTCGGCGGCGGCCGTGCCGAACCACAGCACCGCCTCCTTCACCTCGCCCCGGTCCGACACCCACTCCGCCTCGGCGCCCTCCGGCACCAGCTCGTGCGGGATGCCCGGCGCCACCTTCAGCGCGCCGAACCGGGCGCCGCGGGCCGCCTGCACCGCCCAGGACAGCGGCGGCGAGTACGCCTCGGGGTCGAACACCCGGCCGCGCGAGGTGCGCCGCGCCGGGTCGGTGAACACCGCGTCGAAGCCCGCGGTGTCCACGTCCGCGACGTCCGCCCGGCGGACCTCCACCAGGTCGGCCACGCCCAGCGCCGCCGCGTTCGCCCGCGCCACCTCGCAGGTCAGCTCGTCCCGGTCGACCGCCAGCACCGCGATCCCGGCCCGGGCCAGCGCGACCGCGTCCCCGCCGATCCCGCAGCACAGGTCGGCCAGCCGCCGCACCCCCAGCGCCGCGAACCGGCCCGCCCGCCACTCGGCCACCGAACGGCGGGTGGCCTGCTCCACCCCGTGCTGGGTGAAGTACATCGCGGCGGCGTCCGCCCCGAACTTCGCCTCCGCCCGCTGCCGCAGCCGGGCCTGCTCGAACGCCGCCCGCACCAGCTCCGCCGGGTACTCCCGCCGCAGCCTGGTCGCCAGCGCCAGCTCCCCGGCCGCCGTGAAACCCCGCAACTCGGCCAGCAGCGCCTGCCCCTGCTCGGTCAGCAGCGCCCGGAACGACTCGATCTCCACCGGGCCATTGTCGCCGCTTCCGGTCAGGGCCGGAGCACCCCGAGCCCCACCGCGGTCAGCACCGGGCCCGCCAGCCCGAGCGCGAGCGGTGCGATCCGGTAGCCCCGGCGGGCGGTGGCCACCAGCGCCGCCAGCGGCACCCCGAGCCCCACCGCGGCCAGCACGCCGCACAGCACCAGCGCCCCGCCCGCGCCGCCCCCGCGCTCCGACGCCGCGGCCTGGGCGAACACCGCCCCCATCGCCGCGTACACCGCCAGGCACAGCAGCGGCACCTCCAGTGCCACCAGGCCCGCCGAGAACAGTGCGTCCCGCCCCGTGGACGGTCGGATCTTCGCCATGGGCCCACCCTGGCAGGGCGGTTCGCGCGCCGCCTGAGTAGCGGTACCCGTCCGCGCCCGGGGCGGTGCTCAGTTCCGGAGCAGCGGCGCGAACGTCGCCAGGAGGGTCACCGGCGTGCCCGCCAGCAGCACGAACGGCGCGATCCGCAGCCCCTGGCGGCGCGTCACCAGCGCGCCGGCCACCGGCAGGCACAGGCCCGTCAGCAGGGCCGAGGCGGTGAGCGCCAGCGCCAGCAGCCCCAGCACCTGCCCCACCGCGCCGAAGCTCTCGGGGCAGTCGGTCGCCCACGCGTAGCTGAACTCCGTCGCGTACAGCAGGTGCGGCAGCGTGATCAGCAGCGGCACCCCGGCCGCCAGCAGTTGCAGCGTCCGCACCGCGTCGCGGTCGGCCGGGCGTCGGATCGTCGTCATGGGCCCATGCTGGCCGGGCCGCCGGTGCGCCGCCTGAGTACCGGCACTCATCCCCGCCCGGCGCCGGTACCCGTTCCGGGGGAGCGGAGCGGGAAACCCGACACGACGTCGTTGGCACTCTGGTTGACTGAGTGCTAACGGCGTCCTAAGGTCGTCTCTGGCACTCCCCCCAGGGAGAGTGCTAACGCGATGAAGCGTGTCCGACCCCCGCGACGGCGGCCGCGCAGACTTCGCCACCTACCTGTTAGACAACCCCGTAATCTCCGAAGGGGAGCTCGGACGTGACCACCAGCAGCAAGGTTGCCATCAAGCCGCTCGAGGACCGCATCGTGGTCCAGCCGCTCGACGCCGAGACCACCACCGCCTCCGGCCTGGTGATCCCGGACACCGCCAAGGAGAAGCCCCAGGAGGGCGTCGTCCTGGCCGTCGGCCCGGGCCGCTTCGAGGACGGCCAGCGTCTGCCGCTCGACGTCGCCGTCGGTGACATCGTCCTGTACTCGAAGTACGGCGGCACCGAGGTGAAGTACCAGGGCGAGGAGTACCTCGTCCTCTCGGCCCGCGACGTCCTCGCGATCATCGAGAAGTAAGACGTCCGCGCAGTAAGACGTCCCAGCCCCGCCCCGGAACCGTGTCAGCACTGACAGGGGCCCGGGGCGCGGTTGTTGCTCCACGCACGCAGACCTACCCCTGAGGAAACGGGACCATGGCGAAGACCCTGCAGTTCGACGAGGACGCCCGCCGCTCGCTGGAGCGCGGTGTCAACAAGCTGGCCGACACCGTCAAGGTGACCATCGGCCCCAAGGGCCGCAACGTCGTCATCGACAAGAAGTTCGGCGCCCCCACCATCACCAACGACGGTGTGACCATCGCCCGCGAGGTCGAGCTCGACGACCCGTACGAGAACCTCGGCGCGCAGCTGGTCAAGGAGGTCGCCACCAAGACCAACGACGTCGCGGGCGACGGCACCACCACCGCCACCGTGCTCGCCCAGGCCCTGGTCAACGAGGGCCTGCGCAACGTCGCCGCCGGCGCCGGCCCGGCCGCCCTGAAGAAGGGCATCGACAAGGCCGTCGCCGCCGTCTCCGAGCACCTGCTCTCGGTGGCCCGCGAGATCGAGGGCAAGGACGACATCGCCGCCGTCGCCTCCCTCTCCGCCCAGGACACCCAGGTCGGCGAGCTGATCGCCGAGGCGATCGACAAGGTCGGCAAGGACGGTGTGATCACCGTCGAGGAGTCCAACACCTTCGGCGTCGAGCTCGAGTTCACCGAGGGCATGCAGTTCGACAAGGGCTACCTGTCGCCGTACTTCGTCACCGACGCGGAGCGCCAGGAAGCCGTCCTGGAGGACCCGTACGTCCTGATCAACCAGGGCAAGATCTCCTCCATCCAGGAGCTCCTGCCGCTGCTGGAGAAGGTCCTGCAGGCCGGCGGCTCCCGCCCGCTGCTGATCATCGCCGAGGACGTCGACGGCGAGGCCCTCTCCACCCTGGTGGTCAACAAGATCCGCGGCACCTTCAACGCGGTCGCGGTCAAGGCCCCCGGCTTCGGCGACCGCCGCAAGGCCATCCTCGGCGACATCGCCACCCTCACCGGCGGCCAGGTCGTCTCCGAGGAGGTCGGCCTCAAGCTCGACCAGGTCGGCCTGGACGTGCTCGGCACCGCCCGCCGGATCACCGTCACCAAGGACGAGACCATCGTCGTCGACGGCGCCGGCGACTCCTCCGAGGTCGCCGGCCGGGTCGCCCAGATCAAGGCCGAGATCGCCAACACCGACTCCGACTGGGACCGCGAGAAGCTCCAGGAGCGCCTCGCCAAGCTGGCCGGCGGCGTCTGCGTGATCAAGGTCGGCGCGGCCACCGAGGTCGAGCTCAAGGAGCGCAAGCACCGCCTGGAGGACGCCATCTCGGCGACCCGCGCCGCGGTCGAGGAGGGCATCGTCGCCGGCGGCGGCGCCTCGCTCGTCCACGCCGCGAAGGTCCTGGCGGACGGCCTCGGCCTGTCCGGCGACGAGGCCACCGGTGTCGCCGTCGTCCGCAAGGCGCTCGCCGAGCCGCTGCGCTGGATCGCCCAGAACGCCGGCCTCGAGGGCTACGTCATCACCTCCAAGGTCGCCGAGCTGGACGCCGGCCAGGGCTACAACGCCGCCACCGGCGAGTACGGCGACCTGGTCAAGGCCGGCGTCATCGACCCGGTCAAGGTCACCCGCTCCGCCCTGGAGAACGCCGCCTCCATCGCCTCCCTGCTGCTCACCACCGAGACCCTCGTGGTGGAGAAGAAGGAAGAGGAGGAGGCCGCGGGCCACGGCCACTCGCACGGCGGCCACGGCCACAGCCACTGAAGCGCTAGCCGCTAGCCGCTGGGACGGCGAAGGCGAGAGCAGGGGCGCGAGGAACTGCGCGACCGGCCCGTACCCCCGTGGTGCGGGCCCGGACCGCCGGGACCTCGCGCCCTTTCGCGTGCGCGGGGCGTCCGGCGGGTTCCGTACAGTTGACCGCGTGATCGAAGCCCGCCACCTCCGCGTCCTGCACGCCGTCGCCCGGACCGGGTCGTTCTCCGCCGCGGCGCGCGAGCTGGGGTGCACGCAGCCCGCGGTCAGCCAGCAGATGAAGGCGCTGGAGAAGGCGGTGGACACCCCGCTGGTGGTGCGGGCGGGGCGGGAGATGCAGTTGAGCGAGGCCGGGCGGGTGCTGCTGCGGCACGCGGACGGGATCCTCGCGGGGCTGTCGGCGGCGGAGGAGGAGGTCGCGGCGATCGCCGGGCTGCGGGCCGGGCGGGTGCGGCTGGTCTCGTTCCCGACGGCGAGCTCGACGCTGGTGCCGCGGTCGGTGGCGCAGGTGCGGGCGGCGCACCCGGGGGTGCGGGTCTCGCTGGTGGAGGCGGAGCCGGCGCAGGCGCTGGCGATGCTGCGCGGCGGGGAGTGCGAGGTGGCGCTGGCGTTCCGCTACCCGGACTCGCAGGGCGGGCTGAGCCTGCCGTCCCCGCACGCGACGCTGCGCGAGGCGCGGGCCGAGGCGGCGCTGGAGGCGGCGGCGACGGCGGCCGCGAACGACTGGTCGGAGCTGGTGGTGCGCCCGCTGCTGGACGACCCGCTGGTGGGCCTCGTCCCGGCGGGGCACCCGCTGGCGGAGCGGGGCGAGGACGCGCCGGTGGACCTGTCCGAGCTGGCGGGGGAGCAGTGGATCGCGGGCTGTCCGCAGTGCCGGGGGCACCTGGTGGAGCTGTGCGCGGACGCGGGCTTCGCGCCGGCGATCGAGTTCGCCACGGACGACTACCCGGCGGTGGTGGGCCTGGTCGGCGCGGGCCTGGGGGTGGCGGTGCTGCCGGGGCTGGCGCTGGAGTCGGTGCGGCACCCGGGGGTGGCGGCGGTGCCGGTGCGGGTGGCCTCGGGGGAGCCGGCCCGGCGGGAGGTGGTGGCGCTGACCCTGCCGGACCTGGAGGGGGTCGCGGCGGTGGCGCTGATGCTGGACCAGCTCGCGGCGGCGGCGGCCGCCCGCTGAGCCGCTGGGCGCGGCGCCGGCCTGGGACGGGCGGGCGGCGCTGCGGCGCGGTCCGCTGCGGCGGGGACGGCCGCGGCGGGGCGGGCGGTCAGCGCCGGATGGTCTGCGGCATCGCCAGCGGGACCTCGGCCAGGCGGTTGCGGGAGCGGCCGAGCAGTTCCTCGCGCTCGTCCTCCGTCATGCCGCCCCAGACCCCGTAGGGCTCGCGGACGGCCAGGGCGTGGGCCGCGCACTGGGTGCGGACCGGGCAGCGCATGCAGACCTCTTTGGCGCTCGTCTCGCGGGAGGTCCGGGCCGCGCCGCGCTCGCCCTCGGGGTGGAAGAACAGCGAGCTGTCGACGCCGCGGCAGGCGGCGGAGAGCTGCCAGTCCCAGAGGTCTGCGTTGGGGCCGGGGAGGCGGGAGAAATCTGCCATGGTTCGTTCCCTTCATGGCTCGGGACCTGGCGGCTCGGTCGCGGTCACTGCGGCGAGGCTGCACGGGGCCGGTACGGACACCTGGAAATATGACTTACGCCAGCTACACGGACAAGTCACCCACACACCGACGAATCAGTCAATGACCTGACAGAAGCTATAAAAACGGACAAAAGAGGCAATAGGTTTGAACCCGAATGCTCCGTCGATCGGGTGTCCGGCCGGGCGTGAGCGGCCCGCGGAGGGCGTGCGCGGCGCGGAGACCGCGTGCGAGCTGCACAAAAGTGCGGCGCGTGCACCGCGAGGTGGCTCTTGTGTGATGGGTCGGCCACGTACAGTGGTGGAGATGGACGTGAAGCCGTAACTCATTCGAGTGACGGTCGTTGGATGTACGGAGGCGGTCAGAGGGCGCAGGACATCGGGAACGGTCGCGCAGCGAGGCGATCGGAACGGGTCCGTCCCGGGGCCGTGTCGGAGAGGTTCGTACCAGCCAGGAGGCTCAACGTGACGCGGATCAGCTGCGGAGGACGGTCATGACATCCGTACTCGTCTGCGACGATTCCCCGCTCGCCCGGGAGGCGCTTCGCCGTGCGGTGGCGACCGTGCCCGGCGTCGACCGGGTGACCACTGCGACGAACGGTGAGGAGGTCCTCCGCCGCTGGGTGGCCGACCGTTCCGATCTCGTTCTGATGGACGTCCGGATGCCCGGCCTCGGCGGGGTGGAGACGGTCCGCCGGCTGCTGTCGGCCGACCCGGGCGCCCGGATCATCATGCTCACCGTCGCCGAGGACCTGGACGGGGTGGCCCTCGCGGTCGCCGCCGGGGCCCGCGGCTACCTGCACAAGGACGCCTCGCGCGCCGAGCTGCGGGCCACCGTCACCCAGGCGCTGGCCGATCCGACCTGGCGCCTGGCGCC
This sequence comes from Kitasatospora sp. NPDC057198, assembly GCF_042670125.1. Classification (NCBI taxonomy): domain Bacteria; kingdom Bacillati; phylum Actinomycetota; class Actinomycetes; order Kitasatosporales; family Streptomycetaceae; genus Kitasatospora; species Kitasatospora sp. NPDC057198. Next base: position 29,915 of record NZ_JBHUWH010000028.1, read on the forward strand.
GCGCCGGCTGCGCAGCCCGGACATGGGCGCCGCGCCCACCCTGACGGCCCGTGAGATCCAGGTGCTGGAGGGGATGAGCCACGGCCGTTCCAACGCCGAGATCGGCCGCGAGCTGTTCCTGTCCGAGGACACCGTGAAGACGCACGCCAGGCGGCTGTTCAAGAAGTTGGGCGCCTCGGACCGCGCGCACGCGGTGGCGCTGGGCTTCCGTTGGGGCCTGGTCCGCTGAGCGGGCGCGCGAACTGCGCTCGCTCGGACGTGTGACGTTGTGGTCCCGAGGCTGCACCATGGAGTAGTGGAGCACCTCGGGGACCAGCGGACAGGCAGGGGAGGCGGCACGGTGCACGCGGCGACGGATAACGTTCCGATGCACAAGTCCGGACGCGGTGCCGCGTTTTCCGGCCCGACCAGGCACCATGGACCGATGCGTGACGACGAGGAGGCCGCCGGGCCCGACCCGGTGCAGCCCGCCCCCGGGGGTGCGGCTGCCGATCCGTCGTCGGCACCGGAGGGCGCGGTGACCGGATCCGACGATCCGTCGGGAGCGGTGGTCCGCCCGCCCGTCCTCGGCGCGGGGACGTCGCCGGAGGTGGCCGAACTGGTCGCGGCGGCCGTCCGCGGGGACGGCCCGGCGATCGAGGCGCTGCTCGGCTACGTGCTCCCGCTGGCACTGCGGTACTGCCGCGGCCGGCTGGTCCGGCTGCCCGGCGGGGCCCGGCACCACGTGGACGACGTGGCCCAGGAGGTCTGCGTCGCGGTGCTCTGCGCGCTGCCCCGCTACCGGGACACCGGGCGCCCGTTCGAAGCCTTCGTGTACGGGATCGCCGCGCACAAGATCGCCGACCTGCAGCGGGCCGCGATGCGCGGGCCGGGCTCGACGGTGATCCCGCCGGACGACCTGCCGGAGACGCCGGACGACTCGCTCGGCCCGGAGGAGCGGGCGCTGCTGTCCAGCGACGCCGAGTGGATCAAGGAGCTGCTGTCCTACCTGCCGGCCCGTCAGCGCGAGCTGGTGCTGCTGCGGGTGGCGGACGGGCTGTCGGCGGAGGAGACCGGCGAGGTGCTCGGGATGTCGCCCGGCGCGGTGCGGGTCGCCCAGCACCGGGCGCTGTCGCGGCTGCGGGCGCTGGCGGAGGAGACCGGCTGATCCCGGTCCGCCCTGCTGGACGCGCGTGGACGGCCGTCCGGGCCCGGCCGGAAGAAGCGCGGCCGGCCGGGTGTTGTCAAGAGGGCGCGACGACCTGCCCCGCGTCACCAGTACCATGGGGTATCGGCGCCTGGTCGGGTCGCCAAAGTTTCTCCGGTGCGCGCGGGGTTCCGTTGGAGGTTCCTCCAGTCACCGGGCGTCTTGGCGGCCGATGACAGCCGGGCGCCCGTGCGCAGAACGACGGCCCGCCACGGAAGGTTCCCCATGTCTTACAACGCCGCCGGCGTACCCGAGAAGTTCGCGATGCTCGGACTCACGTACGACGACGTCCTGCTGCTGCCCGGGGCCTCCGAGGTGCTGCCCAACCAGGTCGACACCTCCTCGCGGATCTCCCGGAACGTGCGGGTCAACATCCCGCTGCTGTCGGCGGCGATGGACAAGGTCACCGAGTCGCGGATGGCGATCGCGATGGCCCGCCAGGGCGGCGTCGGCGTCCTGCACCGCAACCTCTCGATCGAGGACCAGGTCAACCAGGTCGACCTGGTGAAGCGCTCCGAGTCCGGCATGGTCACCGACCCGATCACGGTCGGCCCGGAGGCGACGCTGGCCGAGGCCGACGCGCTGTGCGCCCGGTTCCGGATCTCCGGCGTGCCGGTGGCCACCGCCGAGGGCAAGCTGCTGGGCATCGTCACCAACCGCGACATGGCCTTCGAGACCGACCGCAGCCGCAAGGTCGCCGACATCATGACCCCGATGCCGCTGATCACCGGCAAGGTCGGCATCTCCGGCGAGGACGCGGTGGCGCTGCTGCGCCGCCACAAGATCGAGAAGCTGCCGCTGGTCGACGACGAGGGCCGGATCAAGGGCCTGATCACCGTCAAGGACTTCGTCAAGGCCGAGAAGTACCCGAACGCCGCCAAGGACGCCGAGGGCCGGCTGCTGGTGGGTGCCGCCGTCGGCGCCTCCGCCGAGGCGTTCGACCGGGCCCAGGCGCTGGTCGGCGCGGGCGTGGACTTCCTGGTCGTCGACACCTCGCACGGGCACTCGCACAACGCGCTGTCCTGGATCTCCAAGATCAAGGCCGCCGTGCCGGTCGACGTGGTCGGCGGCAACGTCGCCACCCGGGACGGCGCCCAGGCGCTGCTCGACGCGGGCGTGGACGGCGTGAAGGTCGGCGTCGGCCCCGGCTCGATCTGCACCACCCGGGTGGTCGCCGGCGTCGGCGTCCCGCAGGTCACCGCGATCTACGAGGCCGCCCAGGCGTGCCAGGACGCGGGCGTCCCGATCATCGGCGACGGCGGCCTCCAGTACTCCGGCGACATCGGCAAGGCGCTGTGCGCCGGCGCCGACACCGTGATGCTCGGCTCGCTGCTGGCCGGCTGCGAGGAGTCGCCCGGCGAGCTGCTGTTCATCAACGGCAAGCAGTTCAAGTCGTACCGCGGCATGGGCTCGCTGGGCGCGATGCAGACCCGCGGCCAGGCGAAGTCCTTCTCCAAGGACCGCTACTTCCAGGCCGAGGTCTCCTCCGACGAGAAGCTCATCGCCGAGGGCATCGAGGGCCAGGTGCCCTACCGCGGCCCGCTCTCCGCCGTGCTGTTCCAGCTGGTCGGCGGCCTGCGCCAGACCATGGGCTACGTGGGTGCGGCGAGCATCGGGGAGATGCAGACCAAGGGCCGGTTCGTCCGGATCACCTCGGCGGGCCTCAAGGAGAGCCACCCGCACGACATCCAGATGACCGTCGAGGCGCCGAACTACAACGCGCGCTGAACCCACCGGGACCGCCCGGCCGCCGGAGGACCGCGGCCG
>NZ_JBHUWH010000029.1:0-32618 GCF_042670125.1 Kitasatospora sp. NPDC057198
CGCCGGATCCTCCCGGCGGGGCCCCGTCGCGCGCGGGCTCAGGCGTCGATCTTCTCCGGCTCGGACGCCTCCGCGGCCGCCTGCTTCTTCGCGGCGACCAGGCTGGTGACGGTGGTGACCGCCAGGGTCAGCACGATGAAGGCCAGCGAGAGGGGGATGCCGATCTCCGGCACGTGCACGCCGCTCTCGTGCAGCGCGTGCAGGACCAGCTTGACGCCGATGAAGCCGAGGATCACCGACAGGCCGTAGGAGAGGTGGACCAGCTTCTTCAGCAGCCCGCCGATCAGGAAGTACAGCTGCCGCAGGCCCATCAGCGCGAAGGCGTTGGCGGTGAAGACGATGTACGGGTCCTGGGTCAGGCCGAAGATGGCCGGGATGGAGTCCAGCGCGAACAGCACGTCGGTGGTGCCGATGGCCAGCATCACGATCAGCATCGGGGTCATCAGCCGGCGGCCGTTCTCCCGGACGAACAGCTTGGTGCCGTGGTACCGGTCGGTGGACGGGAAGCGCCGCTCGATCGACTTGAGCAGGCGGTTCTCCTCGAACTCCTCCTCTTCCTCCTCGGAGCGGGCCTCCTTGATCAGCTTCCAGGCCGTCCAGACCAGGAAGGCGCCGAAGAAGTAGAAGACCCAGGAGAACTGGGAGACCAGCGCCGCGCCGCCGGCGATGAAGACCGCCCGCAGCACCAGGGCGATGATCACGCCGAACATCAGCACCCGCTGCTGGTAGATCCGCGGCACCGCGAACTTGCCCATGATCAGGATGAACACGAACAGGTTGTCGACGCTGAGCGACTTCTCGGTGATGTAGCCCGCGAAGAACTCGCCGGCCGGCTTCCCCCCGCCGTACCACCAGAGGAACCCGCCGAACAGCACGGCCAGGGCGATCCAGACCGCCGTCCAGACGCCGGCCTCCTTGATCGAGACCTCGTGCGGCTTGCGGCCGCCGATGAAGAAGTCGGCCACCACCAGGGCGATCAGCACCGCGATGGTGCCGCCCCAGAAACCTGCGGATACGTCCATGTCTGCTCCTCCGGCAGATAGGCGAACACTCGTCACTGCCGGAGGTCTCTTCCGCCGCGCGGCCCGCCCGCAGCGGGCACCGCGCGGCCAGCGCCCCGGGGTGCCGCGACGGGCACCCGTGATGACGGGGTCACTGAACGGGGAATACTCCCCTCCGCTCCCAGAAGGTTAACAGGAAGACCAAGGGAAGGTAAAGAAGGTAAAGAAGCCCCCTTTGCGGAAGGGTCACCCGGCCGGAGGGCCGGACGGTCAGAGGAACGGCTCGATGAAGGGCAGCATGTCCCGGAAGGTGCGGCCGCTGGCGGGGGCGCCGATCGCGGTCATCTTCCAGCCGCCCTCGCCGTCCCGGACGACCTTGGCCATGATCTGCCCGGTGTGCGGGCCGCCGCCGGTCAGCTCGTAGCGGGCCAGCTCCTTGCCGGTGGTCTCGTCGACCAGCCGGCAGTGCGCGTTCTCCACCTCCAGGAAGTTCTGGCCGGTGTACGAGCTGACGGTGAACACGATCTGGGTGACCCGGCGCGGCACCTTGGTCAGGTCGACCAGGATGCTCTCGTCGTCGCCGCCCGCGCCCGCGCCGCCGACCAGGTTGTCGCCGGTGTGCTGCACGGAGCCGTCGTTGCTGATCAGGTGCGAGAAGAACACCACGTCGCTCATCACCTTGCCGTCGTACAGCAGGGCGGAGGCGTCGAGGTCGATCTCGCGGGGACGGCGGCTGAAGAAGCCGCGCTTGCGGGGGGCGGACTTCCAACCGAGGCCCATCCGCACCACGGTCAGGGTCTCGCCGGTGGACTTCAACAGGCTCACGCTCTGGCCCTTGGCCAGGTTCACGGACACGCTGCCGACCTCTGCTTCCTCCGGGCCCGGCCCGGCGTCCTCGAACATCCGACCGTACCCGGAACGTTCGGGCCCCGGGCAGACCGCGCCCCACCCTAACGCCGCAGCTGAGCCGCAGCGCCCCGGACGGACCTGACTGTGGCCAAACTACGACACACCGGCCCCCGCCGGACGGGGGTTTACCCGCCGCCCGGCGGTCTGACGCCGGATCAGGCCATTCCGGCCTCGCGCATCTGCCGCAGCTCGCGCTTCAGCTCCTTGACCTCGTCCCGCAGCCGGGCCGCCACCTCGAACTGCAGCTCGGCCGCGGCGGTGTGCATCCGGTCCGTCATGTCCTGGATCAGCTCGGCGAGTTCGGCCGCGGGCAGGCTCTTGGCGGGCTTGCGCTCGATGCCCAGCGACGGCACCGGCGCCTTGCCCCTGCCCTGCTGCCGGTAGCCGGTGGAGAGCAGCTCCTCGGTGTCGACGTCCTCCCCGGCCATGGTGGAGAGCAGGTCGCCGATCTTCTTCCGGAGCGGCTGCGGGTCGATCCCGTGCTCCTCGTTGTACGCCTGCTGGACGGCGCGCCGGCGGTTGGTCTCGCTGATCGCCAGGTCCATCGCCGGGGTGATCTTGTCGGCGTACATGTGCACCTGGCCGGAGACGTTGCGCGCCGCGCGGCCGATGGTCTGGATCAGCGAGGTGCCGGAGCGCAGGAAGCCCTCCTTGTCCGCGTCCAGGATCGCGACCAGCGAGACCTCGGGCAGGTCGAGACCCTCGCGCAGCAGGTTGATGCCGACCAGCACGTCGTACTCGCCGGCCCGCAGCTCGCGCAGCAGCTCGATCCGGCGCAGCGTGTCGACGTCGCTGTGCAGGTAGCGGACCCGGATGTCGAGGCCGAGGAAGTAGTCGGTGAGGTCCTCGGCCATCTTCTTGGTCAGCGTGGTGACCAGGACCCGCTCGTCCTTCTCCACCCGCTGCCGGATCTCGTGCACCAGGTCGTCGATCTGGCCCTCGGTGGGCTTGACGATCACCTCGGGGTCGATCAGGCCGGTCGGGCGGATGATCTGCTCGACCTGGCCGTCGCCGCGGGCCAGCTCGTACTTGCCCGGCGTCGCCGACAGGTAGACGGTCTGGCCGATCCGCTCCTGGAACTCCTCCCACTTCAGCGGCCGGTTGTCCATCGCCGAGGGCAGCCGGAAGCCGTGCTCGACCAGCGTGCGCTTGCGCGAGGCGTCGCCCTCGTACATCGCGCCGATCTGCGGGACGGTGACGTGCGACTCGTCGATGACCAGGAGGAAGTCCTCCGGGAAGTAGTCGAGCAAGGTGTTCGGCGGGGAGCCGGGCTCGCGGCCGTCGAAGTGCATCGAGTAGTTCTCCACGCCCGAGCAGGTGCCGATCTGGCGCAGCATCTCGATGTCGTACGTGGTGCGCATCCGCAGCCGCTGGGCCTCCAGCAGCTTGCCCTGCTTCTCCATCCGGGCCAGGCTCTGCTCCAGCTCGGCCTCGATGCCGGCGATCGCCCGCTCCATCCGCTCCGGGCCCGCGACGTAGTGCGAGGCCGGGAAGACGTACACCGAGTCGTCCTGGCTGATCACCTCGCCGGTCAGCGGGTGCAGCGTGTACAGCGCCTCGATCTCGTCGCCGAACATCTCGATCCGGACGGCGAGCTCCTCGTACACCGGGAAGATCTCGACCGTGTCGCCGCGGACCCGGAAGGTGCCGCGGGTGAACGCCAGGTCGTTGCGGGTGTACTGGATGTCCACGAAGCGGCGCAGCAGGGCGTCCCGGTCGATCTCCTCGCCGACCTTCAGCCGGACCATCCGGTCCACGTACTCCTGCGGGGTGCCGAGGCCGTAGATGCAGGAGACCGAGGCGACGACCACGACGTCCCGCCGGGTGAGCAGGCTGTTGGTGGCGGAGTGGCGCAGCCGCTCGACCTCCTCGTTGATCGAGGAGTCCTTCTCGATGTAGGTGTCCGTCTGCGGGACGTACGCCTCGGGCTGGTAGTAGTCGTAGTACGAGACGAAGTACTCGACCGCGTTGTTCGGCAGCAGCTCGCGGAACTCGTTCGCCAGCTGGGCGGCCAGCGTCTTGTTCGGCGCCATCACCAGGGTGGGGCGCTGCAGCTTCTCGATCATCCAGGCCGTGGTGGCCGACTTGCCGGTGCCGGTCGCGCCGAGCAGGACGACGTCCTGCTCGCCGGCGCGGACGCGGCGCTCCAGCTCGGCGATGGCCGCCGGCTGGTCACCGTTGGGCTGGTAGGGGCTGACGACCTCGAAGGGCGCCACGGACCGCTCGATACTCGTGATGGGACGCACGCCCCCCACCGTACGACCGCCCACCGACAGAGCGGGTGCTACTTCGCGGAGTCCCGGGCCAGCGCGACCAGCCGGGAGACCGCCCGCAGGTACTTCTTGCGGTAGCCGCCGCGCAGCATCTCCTCGGTGAACACCTGGTCGAACGGCACGCCCGAGGCGGTGATCGGCAGCTCCCGGTCGTACATCCGGTCGGCCAGCACCACCAGCCGCAGCGCGGTCGCCTGGTCGTCCACCTGCCGCACCCCGCGCAGGAACACCGCGCCCACCCCGTCCAGCAGCGCGCCGTACCGGCTGGGGTGCACCTCCCGCAGGTGCTCCAGCAGGACGTCGAAGTCGTCCAGCGCGGCCCCGGGCGTACGGGCCGCGCGGGCCGCCACCTCGGCGTCGTCGTACGGCGGCGGGGCCGCGGGCAGGCCGCGGTGCCGGTAGTCCTGGCCGTCGATCCGCACCGGGCGGAAGTGCGCGGACAGGCCCTGGATCTCCCGCATGAAGTCGGCCGCGGCGAACCGGCCCTCCCCCAGCTTCTCCGGCAGCGTGTTCGAGGTCGCGCACAGCTTGACCCCGTTCTCCACCAGCCGGGCCAGCAGCGTCGACACCAGCACGGTGTCGCCCGGGTCGTCCAGCTCGAACTCGTCGATGCACAGCAGCCGGTGCGAGCTGAGCGTCTTCACCGCGCCCTGGAAGGTCAGCGCGCCCACCAGGTTGGTCAGCTCGACGAACGTCCCGAACGCCTTCGGCCCCGGGACGGAGTGCCACAGCGAGGCCAGCAGGTGCGTCTTGCCGACCCCGTACCCCCCGTCCAGGTAGATCCCGGCCGGCCCGGCGGGCACCGGCGCGGACCGCCGGAACCAGCCGCGCTTCGGCGGCTCGGCGGCGCCGTTCAGCCCCGCGGCGAAGGACTCCAGGATCTGCACGGCCTCGTACTGGCTCGGCTGCGAGGAGTCCGGCAGGTAGCTGCCGAAACTCACCCCGGCGAAACGCGGCGGCGGCACCATCTCCGCCACCAGCCGCTCGGCGGGCACCACGGGACGCCGGTCGGACAGGGCTATCGCGGTGTGAACATCGGAATCTGAGGCAGCGGACACGAGACAACAGGGTACTCGCGCGGAAAAACCCGCCGCGAAGGCAGGGGCGCGGGGAACTGCGCGGGCAACCGAGCACGCACAGCCGGATCGCGACGCAGGATACGAACTTGCACTGTCTCGCGATCCTGCTGACGTTCACCTCCCCCTGCGCTCAGTTCCCCGCCCCCGGCTTCGCCTCAGCGCAGCGGGTCTCCCCGCGCCCCGGCTGGGAGACTCGTCGTATGAGGCAACTGATCGGTGACACCTCCGGAACCCCCGGCGAGCTGGAGTGGCTGGCGCAGGCGTACGCGTACCCCGCGGAGGGGGCGTGGTTGCGGGCGAACATGGTGGGCTCGCTGGACGGGGCGGCCCGGTTGGACGGGCTCTCGGAGGGGCTGTCCAGCGAGGCCGACAAGCGGATCTTCGGGGTGCTGCGGGCGCTGTGCGACGTGGTGCTGGTGGGGGCCGAGACGGTGCGGGCCGAGGGGTACCGGCCGGGTCGGGCCCGGTCGGAGTTCGCGGCGGCGCGGGCGGCGGCCGGCCAGTTGCCCGCGCCGGTGATCGCGGTGGTGTCGCGGAGCCTGGAGCTGGACCTCTCGGCGCCGCTGTTCACCGAACCGCTGGTGCCGACGGTGGTGGTCACCACGGTCGACGCGCCGCCCGAGAAGCTGGCCCGGGCGGCCGCCGCAGCCGATGTGATCACCGCAGGAACGGGCTCGGTGGACCTCCCCCGGGCGGTGGCCGCGCTCACGGAGCGTGGTTGGCGCCGCCAGCTCACGGAGGGCGGTCCCCGCTTGCTCGGTCAGCTCGTGGCGGACGGTCTGCTGGACGAGTTGTGCCTCTCGGTGGCGCCCTTGGTGACGGGCGGTGATTCACCGAGGATCGTGAACGCTCCGGGAATTCCGGACGTCCGGCCGATGCGGCTGGTGTCATTGATCGAGGAGAAAGGTTTCCTCTTCACCCGCTACCTGCGGCCGACCGATCCGGACCGCTCCCCGAGCGACCCCGCCCTCGCCTGAGACAGATGCGACACATCCTGACCGATGTGGATCATGTGATCCGTGTGGCGCGTGTGCAGCGTGAGGAATCCTTCCTCCGGGCACTATGAAGGAGGGGAGCAGGGAGCCGGACCCGGGGGCCCGCACCAGCGAAGGGACTCACGTGTTCAAGACCGTACTGATGATCGAGAAGGCACTCTCCGACGCCGACGTGGAGCTGGTCACCACGCTCCACGGCGAGGAGCAGGTCTCCTTCGTCGTCCTGATGCAACCCCGCGGCAAGCAGGACGAGTTGCTGCGCGCCCTGGACGACGTGGCCCTCGGCCATCTGGACAAGGCGGTGCACGAGCACGACGACGACGAGCAGGACGAGCCCACCCTCGCGGGGGAATCCCTGGAACACAGCCTGCGCCACCTGCGGCAGGCCGGCGCGGAGGCGGTCGGCGAGGTGGTCGAGGCGCACCCGCTGGTGCGGCTGCGCGAGGTGGTCGAGGAGAACAAGGCCGACGAGGTGCTGGTGCTGACCTCGCCGCACTTCGTCGAGGAGTTCTTCCACCGGGACTGGGCCTCCCGCGCCCGGCACGAGGTCGGCGTCCCGGTGCTCAAGCTGTTCGCCAGCGAAACCTGACCGTGCCCCCGGTTAGGGCAGAATCGTCCCGTGCGTTCTGTACATCGCGTCTGTCTGTACAGCACACACGGGACGACCGCTTCCGCCGCCACTCACGCCCGTACGGAGCCAGCCTTGAACGACGCCGCCCACGACCTGCACGCCCCGCACTTCATCGGCATCGGCGGCGCCGGCATGTCCGGCCTGGCGAAGATCCTCGCGGTGCGCGGCGCGACCGTCTCGGGCTCCGACGCGAAGGAGTCGGAGACCGTGCGGGCGCTGCGCGAGCTGGGGGCGACGGTGTTCGTCGGGCACGCCGCGGAGCACCTGCCGGCCGGGACGAGCAGCGTGGTGGTCTCCAGCGCGATCCGGGCCGACAACCCGGAGCTGGTGGCGGCCCGTGAGCGCGGCGTCCCGGTGGTGCACCGGTCGGACGCGCTGGCGGCGCTGATGGGCGGGCGCCGGGCGCTCGCGGTGGCGGGCACGCACGGCAAGACCACCACCACCTCGATGCTCGCGGTCAGCCTGGCCGAGCTGGGCCTGGAGCCCTCGTACGCGATCGGCGGCGACCTGGACGCACCGGGGTCGAACGCGCACCACGGGGCTGGCGAGATCTTCGTCGCGGAGGCGGACGAGAGCGACCGCAGCTTCCACAAGTACGCGCCCGAGGTGGCGATCGTGCTGAACGTGGAGCTGGACCACCACGCGAACTACGCGTCGATCGAGGAGATCCACGAGTCCTTCGAGACCTTCGTCGGCCGGATCCAGCCCGGCGGCACCCTGGTGGTCTCGGCCGACCACGAGGGCGCCCGCGAGCTGACCCGCCGGGTGGCGGGCCGGGACGGGCTGAACGTGGTGACGGTCGGCGCCGCCGAGGACGCGGACCTGCGGGTGCTGAAGGTCGAGGCGCGCGGCATGACCAGCGAGGTGACGGTCGAGCTGGCCGGCGAGCCGCTGACCTTCACCGTCTCGGTGCCCGGCCGGCACTACGCGCACAACGCGGTCGCGGCGCTGGCCGCGGGCATCGCGCTGGGCGTCCCGGCCGAGGGGCTGGCGAAGGCGCTGGGCGCGTACACCGGGGTGCGGCGGCGGCTGCAGCTCAAGGGCGAGGCGCGCGGCGTGCAGGTGATCGACTCGTACGCGCACCACCCGACCGAGATGGCCGCCGACCTGGAGGCGATCCGGGAGGCGGCGGGCGCGGGCCGGGTGCTGGTGGTCTTCCAGCCGCACCTGTTCTCGCGCACCCAGCAGCTGGCCGAGGAGATGGGGCAGGCGCTGGCGCTGGCCGACGCCTCGGTGGTGCTGGACATCTACCCGGCGCGCGAGGACCCGATCCCGGGCGTCACCGCCGAGCTGATCATCGACGCGGCCCGCCGGGCCGGGGCGGACGTCCGGGCCGAGCACGACTTCGCGGCCGCCCCCGCGGTGCTGGCCGGGCTGGCCGCCCCCGGCGACCTGGTGCTGACCATGGGCGCGGGCGACGTGACCAACCTGGGCCCGGAAATTCTGGCCGCCCTGGCGGACGTTGCACCTGCTGTCTGACGTCCCCGTTCCGAGCTGGAGACTGCCGTGAGCTACGAGGTCCAGAAGTCCGACGCCGAGTGGCGCGCCGAGCTGACCCCGGAGGAGTACCACGTGCTCCGCGAGGCCGGCACCGAGCGCCCGTTCGTCGGCGAGTACACCGACACCAAGACGGTCGGCGTCTACGCCTGCCGGGCGTGCGGCGCCGAGCTGTTCAGCAGCGAGACGAAGTTCGACTCGCACTGCGGCTGGCCGTCGTACTACGCGCCGCTGGCCGGTGACTCGGTCGAGTACCTGGAGGACACCAGCCTCGGCATGCGCCGGGTCGAGGTGCGCTGCAAGAAGTGCGGCAGCCACCTCGGGCACGTCTTCGAGGGCGAGGGCTACGGCACCCCGACCGACCAGCGGTACTGCATCAACTCGATCTCGATGACGCTGAAGCCGGCCGACGAGTAGCGGCCGCCGTCCGCCCGGCGAGGGCCCTCCCCGGCTGCCGGGGAGGGCCCTGCGCGTTCCGCCGGTTCCGGAGGGGCCGGGCAACCGGAGGGCGGGGGGTGGAGACGGTCAGGACAGCCGGGTGCGCAGGAAGTCGAGCAGGGCGGCGTTGAAGCGTTCCGGCTGTTCGGCGCCCGGGAGGTGTCCGGCGTCGGGGACGACGGTCAGGTCGGCGTGCGGGACGAGGGCGCGGATGGCCTCGGAGTCGGCGACGGGGGTGTAGACGTCGTCGGCGCCGACCACCAGCAGGGTGGGGACGGTGACGGTGCGCAGGGTGTCGCGGTAGTCGGGGCGCTCGGCCCGGCCGCGCAGGGCGGCGGCGGCGCCGCGCGGGTCGGTGGCGCGCATCATGCCGAGGACGCGGGCGGCGGCCTCGGGGAGGGCGGCGACGTTGTAGGGGGCGAGCATCTTGTCGATCACCTCGTCCGCGTAGCCGGCCATGCCCTCGGCGAGCAGCCGGTCGGCCATGTGGTTGCGGAACGCCTTGCCCTCCTCGGTCTCGGCGGGCGCCGAGCTGTCGGACAGGACGAGCGCCAGCAGGCGCCCCGGGTGGCGGAGGTGGAACTCCATGGCGATCTGGCCGCCCATCGAGACGCCGCCGACCACCGCGCGTTCGATGCCCAGGTGGTCGAGGAGGGCGGCGGTGTCGTCGGCGAAGTCGGCCAGCAGCACCTTGCCCGGCGTGACCTCGCTCTCCCCGTAGCCGCGCAGGTCGAAGGTGATCGCCCGGTACCCGGCCGCAGCGAGCGCACGGACCTGCGGGTCCCACAGCGTGCGGTTGAACGGGTGGCCGTGGACCAGCACGACGGGGGTGCCGTCGGCCGGGCCGGACTCGTCGTAGTGCAGCGTGGCGCCGTTCACCGTCGTGTGGCTCATCGAGGGCCTTCCGTCTCGCGTCCCGGAACCGTGTGCGTCCGGAGTGTCCGGCCAGGGTACGGCCGGGGCTGGACGGGGCTGGGGCGGGGCTGGGGTGGGGCTGGACGGGGTACGGCCGGGGTGATCGGGGTACGCACCGGCGTGGAAGACTGATCGTCTTCCGAACGGTCTTGGACGTGGGTGGGGCGGGCGTGGCGCGGCGGTCTTCCGGGGTGTGGTCGGTACTGGCTCAGGCACAGCGCGAGCAGCACCGGCGCGCCGAGGCGCAGCGCAGGGCGGCGGCGGCCGCGCAGCGCGAGAACGAGCGGGCCCGGCGGGAGGCGCAGCGGGCCGCGGCCCGGGGTGAGCGGGAGGCGCTGAGGGCGTACCAGCAGGAGCGGGAGTCGGACGCCGCCCGGCGCAGCGCCGAACTGGACGCGCGGGTCGCGGAGTTGCGCGGCGTGCTGGCGGCCGGGCTGACCGGCCCCGGGTTCCCGCCCGCCCCCGGGGGCCGCCCGGTGGTGCCGCCGTTCGACCCCGGTCCGCTGGGCGTCCCGGTGCCGATGCCGGATCAGAACTGGTACCTGGTGCCGCCCCCGGCGGGTCACCTGGCGTACGACCCGGGGGCGCGCCGGCAGTGGGAGGAGCGCTCGGCGCAGGCCCGGTCCGCCTTCGAACGGGACTGGCAGGCGGCCTGGGCGGCCAAGCAGCAGCGGCAGCACCGGCTCGCCGACCACCGCGCCCAGTACGAGGCGTGGGCGGCCGAGCGGCACCGGCTGCTGGCCGGACAGGCGGCGCAGGCCGGGCAGTTGGCGGCGCGGGCGCGGGCGGGCGAGGCGGCGGCGGTCGCCGAGTACTTCGAGGCGGTGATCGACTGGCGCGAGGACTGGCCGGACGGCTTCCCCGCCGACGGCGAGACCTCCTGGGACGCCCCGGCCCGCCGGCTGGTGGTGCGCTGGGAGCTGCCGCCGTACGAGGTGGTGCCGGCGGTCGGGAAGTACCGCTACGTGATGTCCACCGACCGGGAGAACGAGGTCGCCCGGCCCGCCGGGCAGCGGGCCCAGCTGTACCGCGAGGTGCTGGCGCAGTGCGCGCTGCGGGTGCTGGCGGAGGTGTTCCGGGCCGACACCGGCGGGCTGCTGGCCTCGGTCGGCCTGAACGGCGTGCTGGTCGCCACCGATCCGGCGACCGGGCGGGAGGGCGAGCGCTGCCTGCTGGCCGTCGAGGCCGACCGCGCCGTCTTCGAGTCGCTCGCCCTGGACCGGGTCGCCCCGCTGGACTGCTTCGTCGACGCCCTCGGTGGGCGGATCGCGGCCCGCCCGGAGCGGACCGGGACGGTCGCGGAGGTCCCGGCCGTGGCGGTTCCCTCTCCCGTCCCCTCTCCCGTGGCAGTTCCCGTTCCTGTTCCCGTGGTGGACGGTGCGGGCCCCGACCTGTTCGAGATGGACCCGCTGGAGTTCGAGGAGCTGATCGCCGAACTGTTCCGCCGCCGGGGCCTGCGCACCAGCACCACCGCGCGCAGCGGCGACGAGGGCGTGGACGTGCTGGCCGAGGACCCGGACCCGATCACCGGCGGGAAGATCGTCATCCAGGCCAAGCGGTACCGGAAGACGGTCCCGCCGAGCGCCGTCCGCGACCTGGAGTCCACCATGCGCCGGCAGGGCGCCAACCGGGGCATCCTGGTCACCACGGCGGGCTTCGGGCCGGGCTCCCGCAAGCACGCCGAGGGCCAGCCGCTCACCCTGGTCGACGGCCCGATGCTGCTGGAACTCCTCCGCGAACAGGGCCTCCCCGGACGGCTCGGCCCAGCGGTTCCCGCCCAACGAGACTCTCCTGCAAGGGAGTTGACGCCGGGGCAGAACACCGTACTGCCGGGCGGGGAGGTCCGCGTCCGGTTCCGGGCGGACGGCGCGGCGGCCGACCTGACCCTGCTGCTGCTCGACGCGGGCGGCAAGGTCCGGCGCGACGAGGACTTCGTCTTCTACCACCAGCCGAGCGCGGAGGACGGCGCCGTCACCCTCCGCCCCGACGAACGCAGCGCCCGCATCCGCACCCGCCGACTCCCGGACGCGGTACGGCGGGTGGCGATCTCGATCAACCTGGACGCGGACGGCGACGGCACCTGCGCGGACCTGGTCGACCCGCAGGTGGAACTGGCCTGCGGCAGCGACCGCTGGCTGTTCCGGCCCCCCGCCGACCCGGCCGTCTCCGCCATGCTGGTCGCCGAGGTCTACCGGCACCCCTCGGACGGCTGGAAACTCCGCGCCCTGGGCCACGGCTGGTCCGACGGCCTGGCGGGCCTGGCCCGCGACCACGGCGTGGACGTCGCGTAACACCGGAACCCCGCGCCGCCGCGCGCTCGCGCGGCTATGCGTGGAGGGCCCGGGTGTGCTTCCACTCGGTGGCGCACTCGCGGTAGCCGAGCCAGGCGTTGATGGCCAGCATCGGGCCGTTGCCCGCGTCGTTCTGGGTGTAGGCGGCGGTGAGACCGCGGGCCTTGGCGCGGTGCAGGGCGTGGGCCTTGGCGAGTTTGGCCAGGCCGCGGCCGCGGTGGGTGGAGCGGGTCGCGGTGAAGGCGGACCAGTAGGTGCGGTGGCCGTCGGTCTGGGCGGCGGAGAAGGCGACCGGTTCGCCGTCCGCGAGGACGACCGCGGTGAGGGTGTGGTCCTGGTCGGGGCGCTGCCAGATCTCGGCGAGCCAGCTCTCGTACGGCTGGTCGTCGAGGACCAGGTCTCCGGGCTCGGCGCGGGTGCCGTCGATGTCGACCAGGTAGATCGGGTACGGGTCGTCCAGATAGTCGGCGGCGGTGCGCAGTTCGACGCCGGGCGGGGTGGGCGGCAGCGGGGGCAGCGGGGCGGTGAGGTCGAGGCCGGAGAAGCGGCCGGCCCGGCCGCTGCGCCGGTAGCCGCGGGCGGCGGCGAAGCGGAGGGCCTCGGGGGTGTCGTCGACCCAGCCGTGGGCGTCCCGGACGCCGAGGTCGGCGAGGCGCTGCTCGGCGGCGGCGAGCAGGGCGCTGCCGGCGCCGGCGCCGCGGTGCTCGGGAAGCACGCTGACGTTGAGGAAGCCCTGGTGGGGGGTGGTGCTCTCGGGCACCGGGCCGAACCTGGCGGTGCCGACGACCCGGCCGGCCCGCTCGGCGACCAGCAGGTGGTAGTGCGGGAGGCCGGCCTGCCAGACGACCACCTCGGGGGTGGTGACCAGGTGCGGCCGGCCGGCCCGGTGGGCCGCGGCGGCGTCGGTGGCGTCGGCGGGCGCGAACTGGCGGATGCGGTACGGCGTCGAAGTCATAGGCATGTCACGTTAGTCAGTCGTTCGTCCGTGCGCTGCTGAATTTCCCCCCACCCGCACGGAAGTTCGTTCAGCGGTGGTGAAACCTCAAGTTCAGCTCTGAGTTTCCGGTGTCCCGCTTGGCATCGGCGCGGCATGGATACACCCTCGGCAACGGGGGTCGGGGTTGTCGGAAAACCCCGGGAAGAGGGGGTGGAATATGTCTTCGTCCGATATTCCGCGATTGGGCACCGGGATCGGCTGGCGGCCCGAGATCGACACCGCGGTGGAGCGGCTGCCCGGCCTGGACTGGGTGGAGGTGGTGGCCGAGAACGTCTGCGCCGACCACCTGCCGCCCTCGCTGGCCGAGTTGCGGGCCCGCGGCGTCGCGGTCGTCCCGCACGGCGTCTCGCTCGGCCTCGGGGACGCCGCCGCGCCCGACCCGGCCCGGCTGGCCCGGCTGGCCGCGGTCGCCGAGTCGCTCGGCGCGCCGCTGGTCAGCGAGCACCTGGCGTTCGTCCGGGCGGGCGGCCTGGAGGCCGGGCACCTGCTGCCGGTGCCGCGCACCCGGGAGGCGCTGCGGGTGGTGGCCGCGAACGTGGCGATCGCCCAGCGGGAGCTGCCGGTGCCGCTCGCACTGGAGAACATCGCCGCCCAACTCGCTTGGCCAGGAGATGAGTTGACGGAGGCGGAGTTCCTCGCCGAACTGGTCGAACGCACCGGCGTCCGGCTGCTGGTGGACGTCGCCAACCTGCACACCAACCGGGTCAACCTGGGCGTCGACCCGGCCGCCGAACTCGACCGGCTGCCGCTGGAGGCCCTCGCCTACGTGCACGTCGCCGGGGGCGTCGAGCGCGACGGCGTCTGGCACGACACCCACACCCACCCCGTCACCGCACCCGTGCTGGAGGTGCTGGCCGAGCTCTGCGCCCGGACCGACCCGCCCGGGGTGCTGCTGGAACGGGACGGTGCCTACCCGCCGCCCGCCGAACTGTCCGCCGAACTCGACGCCATCCGCCGCGTCCAGCAGCTCCACCGCGACCGGCGCCCGACCCCCCTCTGGCACCCGAACCCCGACCAGCAACACCACCGCAGGGAGAACGCCCGTGTCTGAGCAGCACGAGTACCTGATCCGCGACCGCGAGGACGCCGAACTCGCCCTCGCCCGCGTCCACCTGGCGCACCGCCAGGAGAAGCTGCTGGCCGCCCTGGTGGCCGGCGCCCCCTCCCCCGCCGGGTTCGACCCGGAGCAGTTGCGCGTCCAGGCCGAGGGCCTGCTCGCCAAGCGCCGGGAGGTCGCCGCCCACCTGCTGCCGGAGCTCCCCGGGCTGCTCGGGGCGGACTTCGCCCCGCTGTTCGCCCGCTACTGCACCGGACGGCCGCTCACCGGCGGCCACCGCGCCGACGCGCGGGCCTTCGCCGAGTGGGCCCTCGACGCCCGCCCCGACGCCGACTGGCACCCCGCGCTGCGCCGCCTGCTGCACCCCGCCGCCTCCCGGTGGAGCCGCCTGCTGCCGCGCCGCGCCCGTGACCGCGCCGGCCGGGCGCACCCGTAACCGCGGCTCACCCCACCACGCAGCACAGCAGAGAAAGGAACCACGGGGGATGTGGAACTTCCGGTTCTTCCTGGCGGTCGCGCTCGTCGCGCTCGCCGTCGTCGTCGCCTCGGTGCTCAACTGGCGCAGCCGCCGGGTCACCGACCCGCAGGGCCTGCCCGGACGCGGCCAGCCGCTGCTGGACGTCGCGTTCCTGGCCGGCGGCCCGGCCCGGGTGGTCGACACCGCGCTGGTCCGGATGGAGCGCGAGGGCCGGGTGGTGGTCTCCCGGGCCCGCCGGGTCACCGTCACCGACGACCGGACGCACGACCCGGTCGAGCGCGTGCTGGTCACCGCCGCGGGCGGCCGGGCCGGACGCGACCTGTCCGTGCTGCGCACCTCCGTGGCGGGCAGCCCCGAGGTGCAGCGGATCGGCGACGCGCTGGCCGCCCGCGGCCTGATGCGTCACCCCGTCGCACTGCGCAACGCCCGGCGGGGCCGCCGACTGGTGGTGCTGGCGCTGCTGGCCGCGGTCGTCCTCGGCACGGTCTCCACCGTCCAGTGGGCGGGCGCGGCGGACCGGGACACCACCGCGCCCCCGTTCATCCCGTTCTTCCCGCTCGTGCTGTTCACCGTCATCTTCCTGATCGCCACCCGCGTCCCGAAGGCCCGGATCACCCCGGCCGGGCGGCGCCAGTTGCTGCTGGTCCGCGGCAACGTCCCGTGGCGGCCGCGCGAGGTCCACGCCGCGCACGCCGAACTGGTCGGCGCGTTCGCCCTGGACGGCACGGCTGCGCTCCGCAGGTCCGAGCACCGGGCGCTGCGCGACGCGCTGACCGGCCCGGCGGCCGCCCGCTCCTCCCGCTCCTCCGGGTCGGACGGCGGTTCGGAGTTCGCGGCCGGCACCGGGACGGCGGCCTGGTGCGGGACGTCCCCGTCCTCCTCCTGCGGCTCCTCGGGCGGTTCCTCGGGCAGCCACTCGGGCAGCCACTCGGGCGGCCACTCGGGCGGTTCCTCGCACCACTCCTGCGGCGGCTCCTCCTCGCACTCCTGCGGGTCCTCGTCGAGTTCCTGCGGATCCTCGTCGAGCTCCTGCGGGTCCAGCTGCGGCGGGGGCGGCTGCGGCGGTTCGTGACCCGGCCGCCGAGTCACAGTTCGGTATCGCGGCCCGACTATTTGTTCCGCTCCCGGCGCGCACAGGACTAGAACAAAAAGCATGTGGGTGTTGCTGCTGATCCCGTCCTGCGCCGCCGCGGTGCTCTCCTGCCTCCGCCTGGTACGGGTCGCCACGATCGCGGACGCCCTCATCGGCGGCACCCCGCCCCCGGGGCGGCTCCCCGCCGGCGTCGGCCTGTACGAGACCGCGTACCTGGCCGGCGGCCCCGCCCGGGTGGTCGACCTGGCCCTGGTCCGGATGGCCGGGGTCGGCCGGCTGCACCTCGCCCACACCGGCTGGACCACCGTCGTCGACCCGCGGGGCCGCGGCCGCCTGGAGCGGGCGCTGATCGGCGCGATCGGCCCCGAGGGCCAGTGCCGGACCGCCCAGCTCAAGGCCGCGCTGGCCGCCCACCCCACCGTCCGCGACATCGGCGACCGGCTGACCTCGGCGGGGCTGGCGACGCCGTCCGTCGTCCGGGACCACGCCCTGCGGGCGATCCGGCAGGTCCGCTACGCCCTGGTCGGGGCGGCGGCGATGCTGCTGCTCACCGTCCTGCTGACCGCCCCCGACGGCACCGCCGCCCGCACCGCGGCCGCCTGGTACGCCCTCCCGCTGGTCCTCACCGGCGGCACCCTGCTGATGGCCAGGGTCGACGTCCACGCCTACACCGCGTGGGCCGCCCCCGCCGGCCAGACCCTGCTGCGCACCCTCCCCTGCCGGCACGCCCCCGCCACCGACGACGACCTGCTCACCGCCGTCGCCATCTCCGGCCCCGCCGCCGTCCAGGACCCGCACCTGCGCGCGGCCCTCGACTCCTAGCCGGGGCCGAATCAGGGGCTCGGGGAACGGCGAGGCCCGGTCTGCTGACGGTTCACTGCCGTTGCGCGCCGCCGCTTCCGGTTCCGTTCAAGACACGCAGCAGCCCCGACCTCCGACGGGCTCCGACCGTCAGCAGCATCGACCCGCCGTTCCCCGGGCCCCTGTTCTGGTGCCCTCTCAGTACAGGCCCGCCAGCAGGTCCGCGACCGGCTTGCGGCGGCCGGTGAAGAAGGGGACCTCCTCGCGGACGTGCAGCCGGGCGCGGGAGGGGCGCAGGTCGCGCATCAGGTCGACGATGCGGTGCAGTTCGTCGGCCTCGAAGGCGAGCAGCCACTCGTAGTCGCCGAGCGCGAACGAGGCGACGGTGTTGGCGCGCACGTCGGGGTAGCCGCGGGCCATCATGCCGTGCTCGGCGAGCATCGCCCGGCGCTCCTCGTCGGGGAGCAGGTACCACTCGTAGGAGCGGACGAAGGGGTAGACGCAGACGTACTCGCGGGGGTGCTCGTCGGCGAGGAACGCCGGGATGTGCGACTTGTTGAACTCGGCGGGGCGGTGCAGCGCCATGTTCGACCAGACCGGCTCCAGGTGGCGGCCGAGCGAGGTGCGGCGGAAGCGGTTGTACGCCTCCTGGAGGTCGTCGGAGTCCTCGGCGTGCCACCAGACCAGGATGTCGGCGTCGGCGCGCAGCGCGGAGACGTCGTAGGTGCCGCGGACGACCACGTCCTTGGCGGCGAGCTGCTCGAAGAGGGCGTCGACCTCGGCGGCCAGCCCGGTGCGGTCCTCGGGGAGGGCGTCCTTGAGCTTGAACACCGACCACATGGTGTAGCGGATGACCTGGTTGAGGTCGCGGGCCTTCTTCTTCACGGGCTGCTCAGTGCTTTCGGTCATGAGCCCATTGTCCCTTCTGTGCGGGTGGTGCCGGTGCCGGGGGTGAGGTGCTCGGCGGCGCGCCGGGCGCTGCCGATGACGGCGGGGATGCCGACGCCGTCGTACGCGGCGCCGCAGACGGCGATCGCGCCGAGCGCGTCGAGGTGGGCGCGGATCCGGGCGACCCGGTCGAGGTGGCCGACGGGGTACTGCGGGAGCCCGTCCCGCCAGCGGGTGACGGCGTGGTCGTACGGGGTGGCGCGCAGGCCGACGGCGGTGCGCAGGTCGGCGAGCGAGCGGGCGACGAGTTCGGCGTCGTCCAGGTCGAGGGCGGCGTCCTCGCGGTGGCGGCCGAGCGAGGTGCGCAGCAGGAAGGCGTCGGGGGCGGAGCGCTCCAGCCAGCCCCACTTGTTGCTGGAGAAGGTGGACGCCTTGATGCCGCGCCGGTCGACCGGGGGGACGAGGAAGCCGCTGCCGGTGAGCGGGCTGTCCGCGAGGTCGGCGCGGCGGAAGGCGAGGGTGACCAGGGCCATCGACGCGTACTCGACGGCGCGCAGTTCGGCGGCGGCGCCGGGGGCGTCGGCGGCGAGCAACGCGGCGGCCTGCGGGGCGGGGACGGCCAGCACGACGGCGTCGGCGGCGAGTTCGCGGCCGCCGGTGGTGACCCGCCAGCCGTCGGGGGTGCGGCGCAGGGCGTCGACCGGGTGGCCGGTGAGCAGTTCGGCGCCGTGCGCGCGGCCGTGGGCGGCGACGGCCTCGGGGAGGGTGCCGAGTCCGCCGCGCAGGCCCTGGAAGACCGGTCCGGTGGCGGTGGCGCGGCTGCTGAGTTCGCGGATGGCGGCGGTCAACGGGCCGTCCTGCCGGGCGAGTTGGAGCAGCTGCGGGACGGCGGCGCGGATCGAGATCTCGTCGGCGTGCCCGGCGTACACGCCGCCGAGCAGCGGTTCGACCAGCCGGTCGACGACCTCGCGGCCGAGCCGGTCGGCGATGTAGCGGCCGATCGGGGCGTCCTCGCCGAGTTCGGCGGGCTGCTCGTGGCGGGCCCGCTCCAGCCCTTCGGGGGTGAGCACCCCGGAGGCTTCGAGCGCGTCCAAGTCGCCCGGGACGCCCATGAGTTGGCCGCCGGGCAGCGGGCGCAGGCCCTCCCTGGTCCAGATCGCGGCCTTGGCGGTGCTGGGCGGTTCGAGCTGTTCGCCGAGGCCGACCCGGCGGGCCAGACCGACGGCCTCGGGGCGGCGGGCGAGCATCGACTCGGCGCCGAGGTCGACCCGGACGCCACCGACCTCGCCGCCGCGCAGCTTCCCGCCGAAGCGCGCCGACGCCTCCAGCACGGTCACCCGCACCGCCGCGTCCCCGAGGAACGCGGCCGCGGCCAGGCCCGCGATACCGCCACCGATCACCACGACGTGAGGTTTCGCCATGTCGATCAGTCTCCCAGCCTTTATCCGGATCCCCGGGATCGACCCCGGGCGCCCGAGACCGGGACGAGTCCGCGGTGTGACCGATCCGGTACCGCGCGTGCGAGTCCGTTCCGGGGGCCGCCGCGTCACAGCTGCGTGGGGGGTGGGCGACCGGCCCGCCCCGGAGGACGGGGAGGACACGGAATGGACCTGCGGGTAGGCAGAGCGGGCGCGGCCGGGGCACTGGCCGCGGTACTGCTGCTGGCCGGGTGCAGTGCGGAATCCGATCACAGGTCGTCGACGGCGGCCGCCGCGGCGGGCGACGAGCGGGCCCCGGAGGCGGCGGGCGCGGCGGACGCGGCGGGCGCGGCGAAGTCCGCCACCGGCAAGGGCGACACCGCCCCCGGGAGCGGCGGTGCGGAGGGCACGACGGGCGGCGCGGGCACGACGGGCACCGCGGCGACCGACCGCCGGATCGCCTACCAGGCGCAGCTGACCGTGCAGGTCGACTCCGTGGACGGGGCCCGCACCAAGGCCGTCGACCTGGTCACCGGGGCGGGCGGCTACGTCTCCGGGGAGGTGCTGCGCGGCGGCAAGGAGGACACCTCGCAGTCCTCCACCCTGACCCTGAAGGTCCCGTCCGCGTCCTACCAGGGCACCCTGGACGGGCTCGGCGCACTCGGCAAGCAGCTCTCCCTGACCAGCAAGGCGGACGACCTCACCCAGCAGATCGCCGACGTCGACAGCCGCCTCAAGTCGATGCAGGCCAGCGTGGACCGGGTGCGGGCGCTGATGGCCGACGCGAAGAGCCTGTCCGAGGTGGTGTCGCTGGAGGGCGAGCTGACCAGCCGCGAGTCCGACCTCGAATCCCTCCAGCGGCAGCAGCAGGAGCTCTCCTCCCGCACCTCGCTGTCCACCGTGACCCTGCAACTGGTGACGCCCGCCCGGACGCACGTCACGCCGAAGAAGGCGGAGACCGGCTTCTGGGGCTCCGTCGGCCACGCCCTCGGCGCCGGCTGGCACGCCCTGGCCGCCCTGGTCCGGGCCCTGCTGGTGGCCCTGGCCGCCACCGCCCCGTTCCTGCTGCTCCTCGTCCCGCTCGGCTGGCTGCTCCGCAAGCGCCTGCGCGCCCGCTCGCAGACCCCCGCCGCCCCGCCCCGGCCGACACACGCCCCGGACCCCACGGAGGACTGACCCGGACGACCCGCCAGGGGCTCGGGAGAGCACCGCCAGGGGCTCGGGGAACGGCGAGGCCCAGTCTGCGAGCGGTGCACTGCCGTAGCGCGCATCGGCGTTCGGTTCTGTCATTACACGCAGCAGCACGGACCTCCGATGGGCTCCGGCCGTCAGCAGCACGGACTCGCCGTTCCCCGAGCCCCTGGTGGCTGATCGACCGGGCCCCTGACTAGGCACCCCTCGCGCTGCCGCCCGGTCGGCCCCCGGTGGCCCGCAGGGCTGCGAGTGCCGCGCACGGGACGGTGACCAGGGCGCAGAGCAGGGCGGTGCCGGCCAGGGCCGCCCAGGGGAGGGTGAGGGGGACGGGGGCGCCCGCCCGGTGGAGGGCGGCGTCCATGGTGGCGAGGGTGGTGAGGGTGGCGGCGGTGCCGAGCAGGGCGCCGACCGCCGTGACGAGGAGCGTCTCGGTGGCGACCAGTCGCAGGACGCGGGCGCGGGTGGCGCCGGCCAGGCGGAGCAGGCCGAACTCGCGGCGGCGGTCGGTGGTGGTGGTGAGCGCGGTGTGGGCGAGGGCGATCGCGGTGTAGAGCAGGGCGAGGCCGAGGACGGCGGCGATCCGGCGGATCCGCCGCGGGTCGTCGGCCGGGTGGTGGGCCTCCAGCCAGGCCGCGCGGGTCTCGACGGCGGCGCCGTGCGTCCGGGCCAGGGCGGTGACCGCGCCGGCGGAGGCGCCCAGGACGTCGATCCGGTCGGTCCGGGCGCCGGGGGCGTTGCGCGGGGTGACGTAGACGGGGTTGGCGCCCGTCCCGTCGCGCAGCACGGCGGCGACCCGCAGTTCGCGCCGGGTGCCGTCGGCGAGCACGATCCGGACGCGGTCGCCGACTCGCGGGTCCCCCCACTCCTCGGCGAGCACCACGCTGTCGTCGTCGAGCGCCGCGGGGTCGCCGGCGGCGACGGGCAGCCGGGTGGTGGCGGTCAGCGCGGCCGGGTCGGCGACGGCCCGGCCCTCGGCGCGGACGGCCGTCCCGTCGGCCTCGACGACGGCGAGCGGGGTCGCGGCGCTCGGCGAGACGACCGCCCCGGGCAGGGCCCGCAGCGCGGCGGTCAGCGCGTCGGCGCCGTCGGCGCCGGGGGTGAGGAGCAGGTCGGCGGCGGTGCGGGCGCGGGCCTCGGCGGCGGCGGCCGCGGCGACGGTGGTGGGGGCGCCGACCAGGGTGCCGGCCAGGGCGGTGGCGAGCAGGACGGGGGCGGCGGTGGCACCGGTGCGGCGCAGGCCGCCGAGCGCGGCGGCCCGGACCAGCCGGGGCGGGCGGGTGGCGGGGCGGGTGAGCAGGCGCAGCAGCGGGCGGGCCAGGACGGGGGCGAGCAGGGCGGTGGCGGTGATCAGCAGCATCGGCTGGAGGGTGTAGGTCTTGCGGTGCAGCAGCTCGGCGGGGTCGCCGGTGAGCGCGGCGGCCACCACGGCGGCGTACGTGCCGAGCAGGGCGAGGGCGGCCAGCCACCGTCCGGCGGTCATCACCCCCCGGTCGACGTCGGCCTCGCGGAGCGCGTCGAGCGGGCGGGCCCGGCCGGCCCGCCGGGCGGCGAGGGCGGTGCCCACGAGGGCGGTCAGCGGGCCGGTGCAGAACGCGGTGACCTGCGGCCAGCCGGGGGTGCCGGTCCGGAAGCCGGCGGGGGCGAGCCCGGCGGCGACCAGCGCGTGCGCCAGGGCGGGGGCGGCGGCCCGGCCGAGCGCGCAGCCGGTGGCGGCGGCGAGCAGGCCGAGCAGTACGGACTCCAGCAGGACGGTGCGGGTGAGTTGGCCGCGGGTGGCGCCGGCCAGGCGGAGCAGGCCGAACTCGCGGCGGCGCCGGGCGACGGCGTAGGAGGCGGTGGAGGCGACCACGAACCCGGCGGTGAACAGGCTGACCCCGCAGGTGGTGCCGAGTTGGGCGATCAGTGCGGTGCGGTCCTCGCCGGGCGGCAGGCCGGCGGCGGCGGCGAGGCCGGTCAGGGTGGCGGCGATCAGCGCGCTGCCGAGGGCGAGCGCGGTGAACGCCCCGAGCAGGGCGGTCCGTCCGGCGTGCAGGGAGCGCACGGCGATCCTGGTCAGTGCGGTCGTCATGGGCTCCAGCCAAGCGGCGGCGGGGCCGTCCGCGCAGTGACGCCCGCTCCACCCCGAAGAGTGGAGCCAGCCCTACCGACAGCGGCCGGGGCGGGCTCCTAGGGTGGGACCGTCTCGTGGAGGGGGGTACCGGATGTCCGAGTGCTGGCAGGCGCTGCGCCGGCCGGGGTTCCCGCTGTCGGCCTGGCCGTGGCGCTCGGCGGCGTACCTGCTGGCGTGCGCGCTGTCGGGGGCGGTGCTGTGCGTGGTGCTGCTGCTGTGGGCGGCGGTCGGCGGGGTGCTGTCGGTGCTGCTGGTGGGGGTGCCGCTGCTGGCGGCGCTGCCGCTGGCGGGGCTGGTGTCCGGGGCGTGGGAGCGGCGGCTGGCCCGCTGGATGGGCGGGGCGCCGGTGCCCGATCCGCACCGGGTGCCGGACGGTCCGGGTCTCCGGGCCTGGCTGCGCACCCGGTACGCCGAGGCGGCGACGTGGCGAGAGGCCGGCGGGGCGGCGCTGTCGGCGTTCCTGCTCTGGCCGTTGGAGCTGCTGGTGGTGGCGGGCGCGCTGCTGGTCCCGGCCTGGCTGGTGACGACGCCGCTGCAACTGGCCCTGGACGGCGAGCAGGTGAACGTGCTGAAGGTCTGGCAGCTGCACGCGCCGGGCCCGGCCTGGGCGGTGGCGGCGGCGGGCGCCGTGCTGCTGGCCCTGGCGGGCTACCCGCTGACGGTCGCGGCGGGCGCCCGGGCGGCGCTGGCCCGGCTGCTGTCGGGCGGCCAGGAGCGGGTCGGCGAGCTGGTCCGCTCCCGGGCCCGCCTGGTGGACGCGTTCGAGGCCGAACGCCGCCGGATAGAACGGGACTTGCACGACGGCGCGCAGCAGCGGCTGGTCGCCCTGTCGATGTCGCTGGGCCTGGCCCGGTTGGACGCGCCACCGGGCGGCCCGCTGGCCCGCCGCCTGGCCGCGGCCCACGCCGAGGCGGACGCGGCGCTGGCCGAGCTGCGCGAGCTGGTGCACGGCATCCACCCCCGGGTGCTCGCCGACCGCGGCCTGCCGGACGCCTGCGCGGACTTGGCGGACCGCTCGGTGCTGCCCGTCACGGTGGGCGTGTCGCTGCCGGGCCGTCTCCCGGCCGCGGTCGAGTCCGCCGGTTACTTCGCGGTCGCCGAGGCACTGGCCAACGCGGCCCGGCACGGCGGCGCGTCGGCGGCCCGGGTGGAGGGCGGCTGGTCGGCCGGCCGGCTGCTGCTGGAGGTCTCGGACGACGGCTCCGGCGGCGCCGACCCGTCCCGCGGCACCGGGCTGACGGGCCTGGCCGACCGGGTCGCGGTGGTGGGCGGCAGACTGTCCGTCAGCAGCCCGCCGGGCGGGCCGACCCTGCTGCGTGTGGAGATCCCGTGCACCCCGACGACCGACGACCGCTCCGCCTCGTCCTCGCTGAGGACTCCGTCCTCCTCCGCGAGGGCCTGATCGGCCTGCTCGAGCGCTTCGGCCACACCGTCGCGGCGGCGGTCGGCGATGCGGACGCCCTGCTCGCGGCGGTCGCCGAGCACCGCCCCGACCTGGTCCTGACCGACGTCCGGATGCCCCCCGGCCTCACCGACGAGGGCCTGCGCGCCGCCCTGCGCCTGCGCGCCGAACGGCCGGGCCTGCCCGTGCTGGTCCTCAGCCAGTACGTCCAGCGCTCCTACGCGGCCGACCTGCTGGCCAGTGGCGACGGCTCGGGCGTCGGCTACCTGCTCAAGGACCGGATCGGCCACGTCGAGGAGTTCCTGGCCGCGGTCGGCACCGTCGCCGCGGGCGGCACGGTGGTCGACCCCGAGGTGGTCCGCCGCCTGCTGGCCCGCCGCCGCGACCCGCTGGAACGGCTCACCCCCCGCGAGCGCGAGGTCCTCGAACTGATGGCCCGGGGCTGCTCGAACGCGGAGATCTGCCGCCGCCTGACGGTCTCGGAGGCCGCGACCTCCAAGCACATCGGCAACATCCTGCTCAAACTCGACCTGCCCCCCGCCGAGGACACCCACCGCCGCGTCCTGGCCGTCCTCGCCCACCTCGGCGCGGACGAGTAGCGCCCCGGCGGGAGAGCGAAACCGGGGCCTGGGGAACTGTCGGCAGACGAGCACGCACAATCAGGGGCCCGAAGAACGGCGGGTCCGTGCTGCTGCGTGTAGTAAACGGAACCACAAGCCGATGCGCGCCACGGCAGTGCACCGTCAGCAGACCGGGCCTCGCCGTTCCCCGAGCCCCTGGCGGGGCTCTCCGAAGAGCCCTACCTCGCGCTCGCCTCGTGGACGAAGGCGACCAGGCGGGTGAGCGCGTCCGGGTCCATGGTGGGCATGACGCCGTGGCCGAGGTTGAAGATGTGGTGGCTGCCGCCCAGGGCCTGGGCCGCGTGCAGGACTTCGCGGGCCTTGGTCTCGACGACGTGGGTGGGGGCGTAGAGGACGGCGGGGTCGAGGTTGCCCTGCAGCCCCTTGCCGGGGCCGACCCGGTTGGCGGCCTCGTCGAGCGGGACGCGCCAGTCGACGCCGACGATGTCCGCACCGGCCTGGCCCATCAGGCCGAGGAGCTCGCCGGTGTTGACGCCGAAGTGGATCCGCGGGACGCCGTAGGGCGCGACCGCGTCGAAGACCTTCGCGCTGGCGGGCATGACGGAGCGGCGGTACTCGTCGGGGGCGAGCGCGCCCGCCCAGGAGTCGAAGAGCTGGACCGCCGAGGCGCCCGCCTCGATCTGGATCTTCAGGAAGGCGGCGGTGATCTGCGCGAGCCGGTCGACGAGTTCGGCCCACAGCTCGGGCTCGCCGTACATCATCGCCTTGGTGTTCTCGTACGACTTCGAGGGGCCGCCCTCGATCAGGTAGCTGGCCAGCGTGAAGGGGGCGCCGGCGAAGCCGATCAGGGGGGTGGCGCCGAGCGAGTCGACCAGCCGGCCGACCGCCTCGGTGATGTAGGGCATGTCGTCGGGTTCGAGCGGGCGCAGCCGCTGGAGGTCGGCCCTGGTCCGGATCGAGTCGGCGATGACCGGGCCGACGCCGCCCTTGATCTCCACGTCGATGCCGACGGCCTTGAGCGGGACGACGATGTCGGAGAAGAAGATGGCCGCGTCGACCTTGTGCCGGCGCACCGGCTGGAGGGTGATCTCCTCGACCAGGTCGGGCCGCATGCAGGCGTCGAGCATCGGGACGCCCTCGCGCACCTTGAGGTACTCGGGCAGCGAGCGCCCGGCCTGCCGCATGAACCAGACGGGGGTGTACGGCACCGGCTCGTTGCGGGCGGCGCGCAGGAAGACGGAGTCGTACGCGGCGCCGCGGGGCCGCTGACCGGACTGGGCTGCGGGGGTCTCACTCACGGGTCACATCCTCGCACGCGGCCGGTGCGCCCCCGTCCGGACGGGCGGTGCGTACAGGCAAAACGGACACCTCGGGCGGTGATCGCGGAGGGGGCGATCGCGGCCCGGTCGATTTCCGGGTTTTCGGCACGCCGGAGGTACGAAAGTGCTCGGATTGCGGGTCCGCGCCGCCTAGGCTTCCGGTCATGGCAGCGGTCGGCGGGCAATCCGCGCAGGGTGGAGGAACGGGCAGGGAGTCGGCGCCGATCGAGTTCCGCGACGCGGTCGAGGCGCTGACCGGGGCGCGGTTGCGCCCCGAGGTACGGCTGTCCCCGCAGCCCGCCCCCCGCCGGCCGGCCCCGTACTCCTTCGCGCTCTCCGCCTCGGTCGAGGTGGACGGCGAGGAGTTGGCGGACGGCACCCTGGTGCTGCTGCACGACCCGGCCGCGCCGGAGGCGTGGAACGGGGACTTCCGGGTGGTCACCATGACCCGGGCCGAGCTGGAGCCGGAGATGGCGGGCGACCCGCTGCTGTCCGAGGTCGGCTGGAGCTGGCTGCTGGACGCGCTGCAGACGCAGGCCGCCGGGTACGCCGAGCCGTCCGGCACGGTGACCAGGTGCCACTCGCAGTACTTCGGCGCGCTGGCCGAGCGCGGCGCGTCCACCGAGATCGAGCTGCGGGCGTCCTGGACGCCGGCCGACCGCCGCTTCGAGCGGCACCTGGCCGCCTGGGCCGACCTGCTGTGCGTGTGCGCGGGGCTGCCGCCGTCCGCGCCGGCGCCGCTGCCGGCCGACGGGCCGAGCGCGCTGGGCGGCGTGGTGCCGATGCCGGCCCGCCGCCGGCCGCGCAACTCGCACTGACCCCGCCCGCGGCACCGACCCCGCCCGCTCCCCCGGCCCCGCCGTCGGCGGCGGCCTGCGGCTGAGCGGCCTGCGGCTGGGTGGCCTGCGGCTGAGCAGTCGGCGGCTGAGCGGCCGTCAGGCGCTCCGGACACCTCAGGGGGACAAGCCCGCGCTCCGGGGCCGGTGCCACCCGCAGGACTGACGGAGTGTGCCTTAACTGGCACTCTTGGTCAATTACCTGCACGTTCACGACCACCCTGGTGTCGACGGCGATCGAATCTGTGCGATTTCCAGGCATGTCGTACCGGTCATCTGCACGATTTGTCCGTATTGTTACTCACCAGATCGTGATCACCCGCTAAAGCCGGGCACGGTTGATGCCGAAGGTGTCAGTGACCCTTTCCAGACGCGGAACGCTCCGACCGCCCCCTCGGGGTTCGTCCGCCACTCCCCCCGGAGGCCCCAGGTGTCGGTCCTTCTCGAGCACCCCGCAAGCGTGGTCGCCTACCGTCCGACGAAGCCCACCGCCATGGTGGTCATCGCAGATCCCCGGGTCCGGAACACGGTCACCCGGCACCTATGGGCGCTCGGTGTCCGCGACGTCATCGAGGTCTCCTCGATCGCCGAGGCCCGTCCGCGGGTCTCCACCCCGCGTGACATCTGCATCGCCGACGTGCACCTGCCCGACGGCTCCGGCCTGACCGTGCTGGCCGAGACCCGCGCCGCGGGCTGGCCCAACGGCCTGGCGCTGTCCGCCGCCGACGACATCGGCGCGGTCCGCTCGGCGCTGGCCGGCGGCGTCAAGGGCTACGTGGTGACCGGCACCCGCACCAACATGCCGATGCCCGGCCGCCCCGGCCTGCCGATCGGCGCCGGCCTGGCCGGCCGGATGCGCCGTCCCGGCATCCCCGGCCACCACCACCCCGGTGCGCCCGGCCACCACGGCGCCCCCGGCCAGCCCGGCGCCGCTCCCGGCGCCCCGGGTGCGCCCGGCGCGCAGCCGTCCGCCTACCGCGAGCTGTCCGGCCGCGAGGTGGAGGTGCTGCGGCTGGTCGCCGAGGGCCAGTCGAACAAGGCGATCGGCGTGGCGATGGGCCTGTCGGCGCTGACGGTGAAGAGCCACCTGGCGCGCATCGCCCGCAAGCTGGGCACCGGCGACCGGGCCGGCATGGTGGCCGTGGCGCTGCGCACCGGCATCATCCACTGACCCGAATCGTCGCTGGTGGCGGCCCGGAGGAACGTTTCCTCCGGGCCGTCGCCGTGCCCGCCCGGCACCGCCCGGTGCCCACCCGGCGCCCGCCCGGTGCCCTTCCCGCACCGCCTGCCGACGGGCCTCCGCGGCGCCCGTGACGGCCCGTCAGCGGGACCGGGCGCCGCACCGGGGCGGGCCCCGGACTCCGCGCCGACCCCGGCTGGCATATGTCCGAACGTGGTCCGACCAGTCGGACAACACTCCCGGCGGCGACACACGACGTACCCTTGGGGGGTGACCGACGCCGTAGCCTCCATCCCCGAAGAGACCGCCCCGGTTCCGCTCCTCGAACCCAGGGACGGACTCCCACCGGTGGTGTCTGACGAGGCGGCCCTCGCCGCCGTCGTCGCGTCCTTCCGCGGCGGCACCGGGCCGGTCGCCGTCGACGCCGAGCGCGCCTCCGGCTACCGCTACGGCCAGCGCGCCTACCTGATCCAGCTGCGCCGCCAGGGCGCGGGCACCGCGCTGATCGACCCGATCGCCTGCCCCGACCTGACCGGCCTGAACACCGCGCTCGCCGACACCGAGTGGGTCGTGCACGCCGCCACCCAGGACCTGCCCTGCCTGTTCGAGGTCGGCATGCACCCCGGCGTGCTGTTCGACACCGAGCTGGCCGGCCGGCTCGCCGGGTTCCCCCGGGTCGGCCTCGGCCCGATGACCGAGAACGTGCTGGGCCTGTCGCTGGCCAAGGAGCACTCCGCGGTCGACTGGTCCACCCGCCCGCTGCCCGAGCCCTGGCTGCGCTACGCCGCGCTGGACGTCGAGGTGCTGGTCGACCTGCGGGACGCACTGGAGACCGAGCTCGACCGGCAGGGCAAACTCGACTGGGCCCACCAGGAGTTCGCCGCGCTCGCCGCCGCACCGCGCCCCGCCCCGCGGGTCGACCCCTGGCGGCGCACCTCCCAGCTGCACAAGGTCCGCCGCCGCCGGCAGCTGGCCGCCGTCCGCGAGATGTGGCTCACCCGGGACCGGATCGCCCGCGAGCGGGACGTCTCCCCCGGCCGGGTGCTGCCCGACGCCGCCATCGTGAACGCCGCGCTCGCCATGCCGGCCAACGCACCCGCGCTGATCGCCGTCCAGGGCTTCGGGCCCCGGATCAACCGCCGCCAGCTCGACCAGTGGCTGGCCGCGATCGAGCGGGCCCGGGAGATCCCCGAGTCGGCGCTGCCGCCCGCGACCGCCCCGCACGACGGGCCGCCGCCGCCGCGCGCCTGGGCCGAGAAGGACCCGGTCGCCGCGGCCCGGCTCAGCGGCGCCCGGGCCGCCGTCGCCGCCCTCGCCGAACAGCACCACCTCCCGGCGGAGAACCTGATCACCCCGGACCTGGTCCGCCGCGTCTCCTGGGAGCCCCCGGCCGAGCCGGACGCCGACACCATCGGCCTGGCCCTGCGCGCCATGGGCGCCCGCTCCTGGCAGACCGAGCTGGTCGGGCCCGCACTGGCGAAGGCGTTCCGGGAGGCGTCCGCGTAAGCCTGCCGGGAGGGCTCGGGGAATGGCGAGGCCCAGGCTGCTGACGGTTCACTGCCGGTGCGTGCCATCGGCTTCCGGTTCCTGTGACGGCACGCAGCAGCACGGACCTCCGATGGGCTCCGGCCACCAGCAGCACGGACCCGCCGTTCCCCGGGCCCCTGAAGGTGCATCCCGCCGTTCTCTGCCGGGCCCCCGGTGCTCGCTCTCCCGCCGTTCTCACCGTCACGTCCGTGACTTCTTGCCGGGCGTTGTTACTCATGGGTAGATTGGTGGGCGTAGCGGCGCCGCTGGTGCGTGCGCTCATCGTCATGTCCCCCTGGGAGGAGAGCCCCCGTGCCTCGTACCGCGAGGGACGTCGTCTTCGTCGACGGCGTCCGCACCCCGTTCGGCAAGGCCGGCCCGAAGGGCATCTACCACGAGACGCGCGCCGACGACCTGGTCGTCAAGTGCATCCGTGAGCTCGTGCGCCGCAACCCGAGCCTGCCCGTCGAGCGGATCGACGAGGTCGCCGTCGCGGCGACCACCCAGATCGGCGACCAGGGCCTGACCATCGGCCGCACCGCCGCGCTGCTCTCCGGCCTGCCGAAGTCCGTCCCGGGCTACGCGATCGACCGGATGTGCGCCGGCGCGATGACGGCGGTCACCACCACCGCGGGCGGCATCGCCTTCGGCGCGTACGACGTCGTGGTGGCCGGCGGCGTCGAGCACATGGGGCGGCACCCGATGGGCGAGGGCGTGGACCCGAACCCGCGGTTCGTCTCGGAGAAGCTGGTCGACGAGTCCGCCCTGTTCATGGGTATGACGGCGGAGAACCTGCACGACCGCTTCCCGCACATCACCAAGGAGCGCTGCGACGCGTTCGCGGTGCGCTCGCAGGAGAAGGCCGCCAAGGCGTACGCCAACGGCGACATCCAGCCGGACCTG
The DNA here is from genome assembly GCF_042670125.1 of Kitasatospora sp. NPDC057198. NCBI lineage: Bacteria > Bacillati > Actinomycetota > Actinomycetes > Kitasatosporales > Streptomycetaceae > Kitasatospora > Kitasatospora sp. NPDC057198. The sequence goes on from NZ_JBHUWH010000029.1 coordinate 29,814, forward strand.
GTGCCGATCGCGATCCGCAACACCAACCCCGAGGTCGGCGAGACCGGTTGGGGCCTGGCGACGGTGGACGAGCCGCTGCGGCCGGGCACCACGATGGAGTCGCTGGCGGGCCTGAAGACCCCGTTCCGCCCGCACGGCAACGTCACCGCGGGCAACGCGGCCGGCCTGAACGACGGCGCGACCGCCTCGCTGCTGGCCGCCGAGGACGTGGCCCGCGAGCTGGGCCTGCCGGTCAAGATGCGCCTGGTCAGCTACGCGTTCGCGGGCGTCGAGCCCGAGGTGATGGGCATCGGCCCCGTCCCGGCGACCGAGAAGGCGCTGGCCAAGGCCGGGCTGACCATCGACGACATCGGCGCGTTCGAGGTCAACGAGGCGTTCGCGGTGCAGGTGCTGGCGTTCCTGGACCACTACGGCATCGCGGACGACGACGAGCGGGTCAACCCGTACGGCGGCGCGATCGCGTTCGGCCACCCGCTGGCCTCCTCGGGCGTGCGCCTGATGACCCAGCTGGCCCGCCGCTTCGAGCAGCGTCCGGACGTCCGCTACGGCATCACCACCATGTGCATCGGCTTCGGCATGGGCGGCACCGTCATCTGGGAGAACCCCCACTTCGAGGGTGGTAAGTGACCATGAGCACCACTGAACTGCTGCAGCGCGCCGCCGAGCTGTTCCCCGGCGAGGTCGTCACCACCGCGCACGTGCGCCACCTGGACCTGCCGCTGCGGGCCGGCCGGCTGGCGCTGATCACCCTGGACAACGGCTTCGACCACACCAAGCCGACCACCTTCGGCCCCGGCTCGCTGGCCAAGCTGTCCGAGGCGCTGGACCAGGTCGAGGCGGAGGCCGCGGCGGGCGGGGTGGTCGCGGTCGCGATCACCGGCAAGCCGTTCATCTTCGCGGTCGGCGCCGACCTCAAGGGCGTCGAGGTGCTCAAGGAGCACTCCGACGCGCTGGCCATCGGCAAGGGCGGCCACGACGTCTTCAAGCGGATCGCCGCGCTGCCCGTCCCGTCCTTCGCGTTCTACAACGGCGCGGCGATGGGCGGCGGCGTCGAGGTCGGCCTGCACTGCACCTACCGCACCGTCAGCGCGGGCGTCCCGGCGTTCTCGCTGCCCGAGGTCTTCCTCGGCCTGGTGCCCGGCTGGGGCGGCTGCACCCTGCTGCCGAACCTGATCGGCCCCGCCAAGGCGGTCAAGGTCATCGTCGAGAACTCGATGGCCCAGAACAAGCAGCTCAAGGGCAAGGACGTGTTCGAGCTCGGCATCGCGGACGCGATCTTCGAGCCGGCCGACTTCCTGGAGCAGTCGCTGCTGTGGGCCGCCAAGGTCCTCACCGGCAAGGTCGCCGTCGAGCGCGAGGAGTTCGACCGCGGCAAGGCGTGGGACGACGCCGTGCTGTGGGGCCGCTGGGTCGCCGACGCCAAGGTGCACGGGGCCGCCCCGGCCGCCTACAAGGCGCTGGACATCATCCAGCAGGCCAAGGACGGCGACCTGCAGGCCGGCTTCGACGCCGAGGACGCCGCGCTCGCCGACCTGATCATGAGCGGTGAGCTGCGCGCCGGGCTGTACGCCTTCAACCTGGTGCAGCGCCGCGCCAAGCGGCCGTTCGGCGCGCCGGACAAGTCGCTGGCCCGCCCGGTGAGCAAGGTCGGCGTGGTCGGCGCGGGCCTGATGGCCTCCCAGCTGGCGCTGCTGTTCGCGCGCCGCCTGGAGGTGCCGGTGGTGCTCACCGACATCGACCAGCAGCGGATCGACAAGGGCGTCGGCTACGTCCACGCCGAGATCGACAAGCTGCTGGACAAGGGCCGGATCGGCAAGGACAAGGCCAACAAGCTCAAGGGCCTGGTCTCCGGCCACCTCGACAAGGCCGTCGCGTTCGGCGACGCCGACTTCGTGATCGAGGCCGTCTTCGAGGAGATGGGCGTCAAGCAGAAGGTGTTCGCGGAGCTGGAGGCGGTGGTCTCGCCGACCGCCGTGCTGGCCACCAACACCTCCTCGCTGTCGGTCACCGAGATGGCCTCCAAGCTCCAGCACCCGGAGCGCGTGGTCGGCTTCCACTTCTTCAACCCGGTCGCGATCCTCCCGCTGCTGGAGATCGTCCGGGCCGGGCAGACCGACGACGCCTCGCTGGCCACCGCGTTCGGCGTCGCCAAGAAGCTGAAGAAGACCGCGGTGCTCACCAAGGACGCCCCGGCGTTCGTGGTCAACCGGATCCTCACCCGCTTCATGGGCGAGATCCAGAGCATCATCGACGAGGGCACCCCGTTCGAGACCGTCGAGGCCGCGGTGAAGCCGCTCGGCCTGCCGATGTCCCCGATCGCCCTGCTCGAACTGGTCGGCCCCGCCATCGCCCTGCACGTCTCCGAGACCCTGCACGGCGCCTTCCCGGAGCGGTTCGCCGTCTCCGCGAACCTCGGCAAGGTCGTCGAGGCCGGCAAGCGCGGCTTCTACACCTGGCAGGACGGCGCCCAGGTCCTCGACCCCGAGGTACTGGCCCTCCTCACCTTCGGCGACAGCGTCCTCACCGAGGAGCAGGTGCGCGCCCGCGCCCTGGACGCCGTCGCCCAGGAGATCGGCCTGATGCTGGACGAGGGCGTGGTCGGCGAGGCCCAGGACATCGACCTCTGCATGATCACCGGCGCCGGCTGGCCCTTCCACCTCGGCGGCATCACCCCGTACCTCGACCGCGAGGGCGTCTCCGAGCGCGTCAACGGCAAGAAGTTCCTGGCCCCCGGCCTGGCTTCGGTCCCCGCCTGACACACCGCCGCGAAGCCGCCGGGCGGCACCCCTTCCGCCGAGGAGGGGG
>NZ_JBHUWH010000030.1:0-32462 GCF_042670125.1 Kitasatospora sp. NPDC057198
CGTCCCAGTTCACCACCGGGCGGTGGCCGCCGCGACAGGGGGGTGCCCGGCCGGGCGGGTCCGGACCCGCCCGGCCGCGGGGTGACGGGGGGTCAGTTCGCGGGGGCCCGGAGGTCGACGGTCCGGGTGTCGCTCGCGATGACGGTGGTCAGGAGGATGACCGGGTAGGTTCCCGGCCGCATCCAGGACACGCCGGCGCTGACGTCGACCGGGCCGACGGTGTAGAGCTGCTCCCGGGCGGGGCGCCTCCGGTCGGTGAAGGTGTGCTCGGTGCCGTCGCAGGTGGCGCCCCTGTACATGCCGAGCGTGCTGGTGAGGAGGCCCACCCCGGCGGGGAGCGGCGAGCAGCGGTAGGTGCCCGAGAGGGTCACGTACCCGTTGGCGTCGACGGTGCCGGCGGGGTCGAGGGCCACCGTCGCGGTGACGGTGCCGGCCGGCTCCCCGGGGGTGGCCGCCCGGGCCGGCGAGGCGGTCCAGAAGCCGGACAGCAGGGCGGCGGACAGGGCGGTGGACAGCACGGCAGTGGCGGGGCGTCGCATGGCGGGTCTCTCCTCGCAGCGGGTCGCGGATCGGTCCGGACCGGTTGTGAGGACGGTAGCGAGCCCCCCGCCGCGGAACGCGGTGCTCCGCCACGGGGTGCCCCGCGCGGCGCCGATGCTGCCTGTTCGGGCCAGATGTGCGGGCAGGGGAGGGGAGTTGAGGGGGCGTCGGCGCAGGTGGGGCGGGGGCCGTCGGTGGCCCGAACTGGATGTACATGACCAACACTTGGTTGTCGAGTGCACCCATCCCGCCTAGCGTCGTGGCGCCGGCGCGGCCGTACGGGAGACGGCCCCGCCCCCGCCACCACCGGGGGCGGTGCGGCGCCGGCCCTCCGAGGAAGGGCCACCACCTCGCATGTGCGGGATCACCGGATGGGTCTCGTTCGACCGGGACCTGAGCACGGAGCACGCCACCCTCGCCGCGATGACCGCCACCATGGCCTGCCGCGGCCCGGACGCCGCCGGCGTCTGGCTCGGCACCCACGTCGGCCTCGGCCACCGGCGCCTGGCCGTCATCGACCTCGACGGCGGCCGCCAGCCGATGGCCGCCGAGCACGACGGCCGCACCGTGCTGGTCACCACCTACAGCGGCGAGATCTACAACTACCGCGAACTGCGCGCCGAACTGGCCGCCCGCGGCCACGCCTTCCGCACCGACAGCGACACCGAGGTCGCCCTGCACGCCTACCTGGAGTGGGGCGAGGCGTTCACCGGGCACCTCAACGGCATGTACGCCTTCGCGCTCTGGGACCCGCGCACCGAGGAACTCCTGCTGGTGCGCGACCGGATGGGCATCAAACCGCTCTACTACTGGCCCACCGCCGACGGCGTGCTGTTCGGCTCCGAGCCCAAGGCGATCCTCGCCCACCCCGAGGCGCACGCCGCCGTCGACGCCGAGGGCCTGGCCGAACTGCTCGCCTTCACCAAGACCCCCGGCCACGCCGTCTACCGCGGCATGCACGAACTCAAGCCCGGCCACACCCTGCGGGTGCACCGCGGCGGCCGCACCGAACGCCGCTACTGGGCGCTGGAGTCGTACGAGCACACCGACGACCTGCCCACCACCATCGCCACCGTCCGCGACCTGCTCGACGACATCGTCGCCCGCCAGCTGATCGCCGACGTCCCGCTGTGCACCCTGCTCTCCGGCGGCCTCGACTCCTCGGTGATCACCGCGCTCGCCGCCCGCGGCCTGGCCGCCGCCGGACAGGGCCCGGTGCGCTCCTTCGCCGTCGACTTCACCGGCCAGAGCGAGAACTTCGTCCCCAACGAACTGCGCGGCACCCCGGACGGCCCCTACGCGCACGCCCTGGCCCAGCACGTCGGCTCCGCGCACCGCGACATCGTGCTGGACACCGCCGACCTGACGGACCGCCGCCACCGGGACGCCGTGCTGGCCGCCCGCGACCTGCCCTCCGGCCTCGGCGAGGGCGACACCTCGCTGTACCTGCTGTTCAAGGCGATCCGCGAGCAGTCCACCGTCGCGCTGTCCGGCGAGTCCGCCGACGAGGTGTTCGGCGGCTACCTGTGGTTCCACGACCCGGCCGCCGTCGCCCACGACGGCTTCCCCTGGATGTACGCCCTCGCCAAGGGCTTCACCGGCGGCACCGCCCGGCTCGGCCCGCAGTCCCTGCTCGCCCCCGGCCTGCTCGCCAAGCTCGACCTCCCCGGCTACCGGGACGCCCGCTACCGGGAGGCGCTCGCCGAAGTCCCCCGGCTGGCCGGGGAGAGCGGCCACGAACGCCGGATGCGCGAGATCGGCCACCTGCACCTGACCCGCTTCGTGCAGATCCTGCTCGACCGCAAGGACCGCACCTCGATGGCCGTCGGCCTGGAGGTCCGCGTCCCGTTCTGCGACCACCGGCTGGTCCAGTACGTCTTCAACACCCCCTGGGCGATGAAGAACTTCGACGGCCGGGAGAAGTCCCTGCTGCGCGCCGCCGCCCGCGACGTGCTGCCCGAGGCCGTCGCCCAGCGGGTCAAGAGCCCCTACCCCTCCACCCAGGACCCGCGCTACGCCGAGGCGCTGCGCGCCGAACTGCGCGAACTGCTGGCCCACCGCGACGCCCCCGTCCGCGACCTGATCGACCCCGCCGCCACCGCCGCGGCCGTCGCCGGCGCCTCCGGCGGCGACGTGCGCAACGCCGGGGAGGTGGTGCTGCTGCTGGACGGCTGGCTGCGCCGCCACCGGGTGTCGCTGGAGCTGTAGCGCGACCGGTCCCGCCGCGGCCGCGGGCGGCGGCGGGACCCGGCCCCGGCCGCCCGCATATCCTGGGGCCTCCGGGACGCGGGGGGACGGGACGACATGGTGAGAGTGCTGCTGGCCGAGGACATGCACCTGGTGCGCGGCGCGCTGCGGGCGCTGCTCGCCGAGGCCGGCGACATCGAGGTGGTGGCCGAGACCGGGCACGGCGACCAGGTGCTGCCCGCCGCGCTCGCCCACCGGCCGGACGTCGCGGTGCTCGACGTCGACCTGCCCGGCGCCGACGGCATCGCCGGGACGGCCGCACTGCGCGAACGGCTGCCCGAGTGCCGGGTGCTGATCCTCACCGCCCACCGCCGGGTCGAGGTGCTGCGGGCCGCGCTCGCCGCCGGTGCCGCCGGGTTCATGCCCAAGGACGCGCCCCCCGACCGCCTGGCCGACGCCGTCCGCCGGGTCGCCGCCGGGGAGAGCGCCGTCGACCCCGACCTGGCCGCCCGCGCCCTGACCGCCCCCGCCAGCCCGCTCACCGAACGCGAGGCCCAGGCCCTCGGGCTGGCCGCGGCGGGCTGGGAACCGCGCGAGATCGCCAAACGGCTGCACCTGTCGGCCGGGACGGTCCGCAACTACCTGGCCGCCGCGCAGCTCAAACTCGACGCCCGGACCAGGCTGGACGCCGTCCGCATCGCCCGCGAGGCCGGCTGGCTGCCGCACCCGGACGCCTGACGGCCCGTCAATTCCCCTGCTGAGCTGTCGAACCGGCCAAAACGCCGACGGGCAGCGCCAGTTCGAGGAGCCAGCCGCCGTTCCCGTCGGGGGCGGAGGAGAAGGCGGCGCGCCGGGCGGCGGCACGGGCGGCCAGGTTGGGCGTGCCGTGGCCCGAAGTGCCGTGCCGGGGGCGGTCGGTGGGGGCGAGGGCGCGGTCGTTGGCCAGGCGCAGGCCGTGCGGGCCCAGCTCCAGGACGCAGCGGGTCGCGCGGCTGTGCCGGAGCAGGTTGGTGGTGCCCTCGCGCAGCACGGCCGCCAACAGCGGGCGGTCCGCCGACGGGACGTCGCCGGGGCCGCCGGTGCGGGCCAGTGCGATGCCAGCCGCCGCCAACAGCGCCTCGGTGGAGGCGAGTTCGGCGGACAGCTCGAGGACCGCCCCGCCCTCGGACACCGCCCGGAGCTCGCCCAGCGTCCGTTCGGCGAACTCGGCGGCCCGCGCCAGGTGTCCGGCGGACGGCCGCCGCAGGGCGAGTTCGGCACTCACCGCGACGGCGGCCAGCCCCGAACCGAGCAGGTCGTGCACGTCCCGGGCGATCCGCCGCCGCTCCCGGGCCACCGCCAGCTCGGCCAGCGCCCGCCGGGCCTCCCGGACCTGGTGCACCATCGCGGTGAGCAGCGCCAGCCCGTAGCAGACCAGCGCGATGGTGACCACGTCCACCGCCGCCGCCCCGCTCACCGCGCCCGCCGCCGCCACCGCCGCGGCCAGCACCGGCCACCCGGCGGCCGGCGGCAGCAGCACCAGCGCCGACGCGGCGGCGAACGCCAGCAGTTGCGGGTGCGGACCGCCCGGTCCGAACAGCACCGCCACCGCCAGGGCGCACTGCAGCGCCCACGTCCACCCGAACCCGGCCGGGCGCACCCCCGGCGGCCGGGGCAGCGAGTGCCGGACCTGCAAACCGGTCACCACCGCCAACGCGCCCAGCAGGGCGGTCAGTTGGAGCGGCGTCAGCCGACGCTCCGCCAGGTAGGCCACGCCCACGGCCAGGTACCCGGCGTGCACCGCCACCAGGACCGGCAGCACCGGCGCGGGCAGCGGGCCGTCCGGCGCGCCCCCGTCCGCTCCGGGCCCCGGCGCCGCCCGGACCCCGGCCGCCGCCCGCCGCGCGGTCGCCGCCACCCCCGCCGCGTCGCCCGCCGCCGCCAACCGCAGCACCGCCGCCAGCGGCACCCCGAGCGCCGCGTCCAGATGGAGGGCCGCCCGCCGCCGCTCCTCGGCCACCCGCGCGGACGCCAACCTGCCCCGGGCGGCGTGCAGTTCGGCGTACCGGTGGAACAACCTGGTCAGCGCGTACACCGTCAGCCCCTGGGCGAGCGCGTTGCCCGCGCCGTTCGCCGCCCCGTACGGGCTGTCCGCCGGTACTGCCGCGGCCGCCACCACCAGCGCGAACAGCACCCAGCGCACCGGACGGCGCACCAGCAGCAGCACCGAGGCCGCCGCGAACCCCGGCACGCCCGACCACGGGGCCAGCAGCAGCTGCGCCGCCAGCGTCCAGGCCCCGCGCAGCCGCGCCGTCCACGGCAGGCAGTGCACCGCCTGCACCCCGAACGCCACCCACGCCACCGGGTGCGGCCACCACCCGCCGTCGGAGGGCGAGGCCATCCCGAACATCGCCCCCAGCAGCACCAGCGACAGCACCACCGGCCCCGGCAGGCCCTCGTCCCCGCCTTCGTCCCCGCCCGGCTCCCCGCCCGCGTCCCCGTCGTCTCCCCTGAACATGCGGGCCATTGTGCCGGGCCGGACCGCGGCGGCGGACGCCCGGGGCGATGTGCAGAATGCATGCCGGCAGGTGCGCCGCGCACTGCCGCGGAGCCCCGACCCGGCCGAATGATCGGATCATGAACGCCTCCCGGCCGGCCCTGCTCGCCCTCGCCCTCGCCGCCCTGCTCCCGCTCGCCGCCGCCGCGCCCGCGTCGGCCGCCGACCCCGCCGTCCCCGCCGACCTCGGCGGGCTGATCGACCGCACCGTCACCGAGCAGCTGCGGCGCGACCGGATCCCCGGCGCGGCCGTCGCCGTGGTCAGCGGCGACCAGGTGCTGCTGCGCGGCTACGGCGTCGCCGACACCGCCGCCGGCACCCCCGTCGACCCGGAGCGGACCGGGTTCCACCTCGGCTCGCTGGCCAAGCTGTTCACCGCGCAGAGCGCCGCCCGACTGGCCGCCGCCGGAAAGCTCGACCCGGCGGCCGACGTCAACCGCTACCTGCCGCCCGGCAACCGGATACCCGACAGCTACCCCGGCCGCCCGGTCACCACCGATCACCTGCTCACCCACACGGCCGGCTTCGACAGCGACCTGGTCGGCGTCAACTCGGCCACCCCCGACGGGCTCCCCACCCTCGCCCGGAGCCTCGCCGAGCACCGCCCGGCCCGGGTACGGCCGCCCGGCACGCTCGTCGCGTACGACAACTACGGTGCCGCCCTGGCCGGTCTGGTGGTCGAACGGGTCTCGGGACGGCCGTTCGCCGAACAGGTCCAGGACACCGTGCTCGGGCCGCTCGGCATGAGCCGCACCTCCTTCGCCCAGCCGCACCCCGCCGGCCTCACCCCCGCCCGCGGCTACCGGCCCGACGGCGCCGACGGCTGGACCGAGGAGCACGGCCAGTACGGCCCGTGGACACCCAGCGGCCCCGGCGGCATCACCACCGCCGCCGACATGTCCCGCTGGCTGCGCGACCAGCTCGCCCCCGACCCGGCCGCCCGCCTGATGCAGACCGTCCACTACCGGCAGGACCCCGGACTGCCCGGCATGGGCTGGGCGTACGAGCAGTGGACCCGCGACGGCTTCACCGGCTGGTTCAAGGACGGCGACCTGCCCGGCTTCCACGGCAACCTGCTGATCCTGCCCGAACAGCACCTCGGCGTGTACGTGGTCTACAACGGCGACGGCACCGACGGTACGGCCGGCTGGGACGGCAAGCAGCTGATCCGGGCGATCGTCGACACCCTCCCCGGCGGACACCCCCCGACCGCCGGCGCGGATGCGGCCGACGCGGACGCGGTGGGCGGCGCGGACGCCGGGCGGGACGCCGGGACGTACCTGGCCGCCCGGGTCAGCCGGGACAGCATGATGCGCACCGAGGAACTGTTCGGCACCGTCACCGTCACCGCGGAGGGCACCGGACTGCGCACCGAAGGGCTCGCGCTCGACCCCCGCGCGAGCGCCCGGCACTGGTCGCCGCTCGGTGACGGCCGCTACCGGGAACGCGGCGGCCAGGCCGAGATCGCCTTCCGGGACGGCGTGCTGACCGCCTCCGACACCCCGTCCACGGCCTACCGCCGACTCGCCTGGCGCGAGCGGCCCGGCCCCCGGCTGACCGTGCTCGGTACCGCCCTCGCCGTGCTGCTCACCGCCGTCGTCGCCGTCCCGGCCACCGCGCTCACCCGCCGGCTGCGCCGCCGCCCCGCCCACCCGCTCCCGGCCCGTGCCGCCCGGGCGGCCGGCGCGCTGGCCGGGCTGCTGGCCGCCGGGTTCCTGGTCGCGCTGCTGGCCCTGGTCTCGGACGGCAACGCGATGATGGAGGCCGTCCCGCTCGGCACCCCGCTCGCCCTCGCCCCCACCTGGTGGGGGGCCGCCGTCCCGCCCGTCGCGCTCGCCGTCGCCGCCGGGGCCGTCGCGGGCTGGCTGCGCCACTGGTGGCGGCTGCCCGGCCGGATCGCGATGACGGCGATCGCGCTGGCCGCCGCGGTGTTCACGGCGTTCCTGGCCGACTACCACCTGATCGCGGGGCCGTTCGGCGTGCTGCTGGGCTGAGCGCGCCGGGCGGCAGGGCGCGCCGGAGGGCTGAGCGCGCCGGGTGGCAGGGCGCGCAGGGTGGGTAGGTGGCGCGGGCGGGGTCAGTGCGGGCGGCGGACGGTCAGGCCGCGGCAGCGCCAGGACAGCCGGCGGGCGTTGGCGCGCGGTCGGCGGTGGCCGTAACGGCCGCCCGCCACCGACAGGTTGACGATGATCCAGGCCCGCCAGTCGGGGCCGACGCCGCGGCCGTCGGCGTACACCTCGCGGCCGTCCAGCTCCCAGCGCACCGAGTCGGCGCCGAAGGTGCAGGCGACGGCGAACCAGCGGCCCGGCGTCACCAGCCCGTCCAGGTAGGCCGGGTCGCCGGGGCGGACGTGGTTGCTCAGCTCCAGCATCCGCGGGTGGCCGTCGTGGTGCTCCAGCACGTCCACCTCCCCGTGGCCGGGCTGCGGCTGCCCGGGTGCGGCGTCCCGCCCCCAGGTCCAGATCGCGGGCCAGGCGCCCTGGTCGGCCGTCACCTGGCAGCGCGCCTCCAGCCGGTCCCCGGGGCGCAGTTCGAAGCCGCCCGCGGTGCCCTCGGTGGTCACCAGCGGGGTGCGCCAACTGCCCGCGCTCTCCCGCAGCGCGGTGAACCTGTCCCCGTCCGGGCCGTAGCCGGCCGCCAGGTGGTCGAGCTTGTTGTCGCCGGTGTTGCGCCCACCCGGCGGGTACGCGGAGGTGGTCCCGGCGGCCCACTGCGAGCGGTCCGAGAACGGGGCGTCGAACACGACGGGCGCCGAGGAGGCGCCGGCGGGCGGGGACTGGTCGGACGGCGGGGACGGGTCGGACGGCGGAGTGGTCACTCGGTCACGCTCCGGTGGTGCGGTGAGGCAGGGGCAACCCGGGGCATTCCCGGCGAAACACCCCGCCATCCCTCGACCGCCGGGCGTGCGGAAGTGCGCCGGGGCGTGCGGTGGCGCACCGCGGCGCGCGCCCGCCCGCTTCAGGAGTCCCGGTCGTCGGCTCCGGCGGGTGCGGCGTCTCCGGCGGGCTCGGCGTCTCCGGCTGCTCCGGCCGTTCCGGCGGTTCCGGTGGCGAGGACGCGCAGGGCGGCGCGCAGGGCGTCCGCGTCGGGGGCGGGGAGGGCGGCCAGGAACTCGCGTTCGGTGCGCAGGCGGGTGCGTTCCGCCCGGTCGAGCAGCCGCCGCCCCCCGTCGGTCAGCCGGACGATGTTCTTGCGGCGGTCGGCGGGGCTGCGGACGCGTTCGGCCAGCGATTTCGCCTCCAGGGCGTCGACCAGGGCGACCATCGTGGTGCGGTCCACGCCGAGGCGTCCGGCGGCCTCCTGCTGGGAGAGCGGGACGTCGGAGGCGAGCACGGCGAGCACGGCCAGTTCGCGCCCGTCCGTGCCGAGCGGGGCGAGCGCCCGGGCCGAGGCTTCGGCGTAGCGCAGGTGGGCGTGCTTGAGCAGGTAGCCGAGCCGGTCGGTGAGTTGCTCGGGGCGGGCGTCGCTCGTCATGCGGCGAGGATAGCCGGGGCCGCTGATGTTCAGTGTGAATGATAGTCAGTGGTGCTGACGATCGGCTACGCTGACGGAACATGGACCGACTCACCCCGCCGGGCGTCACGTTCGGCGTCAAGACCACACCCATGCGCGTCAGTTACCCCGAGATCCTGCGGGTCTGGGAGGAGGCCGACGAGCTCCCCGAACTCGCCGACGCCTGGCTCTGGGACCACCTGATGCCCCTGGCCGGCCCCAAGGACGGTGACGTCCTGGAGGGCTGGACGCTGCTCAGCGCGCTCGCCGCCCGCACCCGGCGGCTGCGGCTCGGCCTGCTGGTCACCGCCAACCCGCTGCGCCACCCCGCGCTGCTCGGCAAGATGGCCACCACCGTCGACGTGCTCTCCGGCGGACGGCTCGTCATGGGCCTGGGCGTCGGCGGCACCCACCAACCCGCCGGCGCGGGCGGCATCGCGGGCGAGAACCCCGCCGTCGCCGAGTACGCCGGCTACGGGCTGAACCTGGTGCCGCCCGGCGAGGGCATCGCCCGGCTCGCCGAGACGATCGAGGTGCTGCGCGGCATGTGGAGCGGCGAGGCGTTCGACTACGCCGGGCGCTGGACGACGCTGACCGGCAACCACAACCGGCCGGGCCCGGTGCAGCGCCCCGGCCCGCCGATCCTGATCGGCGGCTGGGGGACGAGACTGCTGCGCCTGGTCGCCGAACGGGCCGACATCTGGAACGTGCCCGGCCCGCCGCACAACGGCGTCGCCGCCGTCGCCGAACGCGCCCGGGTGCTGGACGCGCACTGCGCCGCGATCGGCCGCGACCCCGCGACGCTCACCCGCTCCGTGCAGTACATCGTCTCCTACCAGGACCCGGCCGGGGACCGGGCCGTGCTCGCCGAGCTGATCGCCGCGGGCTTCACCCACCTGGTGCTCAGCCTGCGCGCGCCCTACCCGCCGGGCGTCGCCAAGTGGCTGGTGGAGGAGATCGTCCGGCCGCTGCGGGGGGAGTAGGCGTCAGGCGGCGGGCGGGAAGTCGGCGTCGACCAGCTCGGCCGCCCGGGACGGGTCCTGGCCGGCGCGGCGGAGCAGGGCGGCCACCAGGTAGCCGTCCGGGACGGAGGGGTGGCGGACCCGCAGTTCCAGGTCGGCGGAGAAGCGCGGCCAGACCAGCGCGGCGTCCAGGTCGGGGCGCCGGACGGCCAGCTCCTCCAGCAGCCGCCAGGCCAGCGCGGAACGCTCCGCGCGCCGGGCCGGGTCGCAGGCGTCCAGGGCCGCCGCGATCCGCCGGTCCTCCGGCCGCTCCGCCGCCAACTCGGCGAGCACCGGTAGCAGTTCGGGCCGGCCGAGGACCGCGGCGGCGGACGGCGTCAGCGGGTGCGGCTGCACGTACGTCTCCAGCAGGTCGATTAGCCGGGGCAGCACCGAGACGTCCTGGCGATTGGCCAGGCCGCGCACCGCCTCCTCGGCGACCTCCTCGTCCTCGTCGTCCAGCCGCTCGCGCAGCGCGGCCCGGACCGCCGGGCCGTACGCCTCGCCCTGGGTGCCCAGCCCGAACACCGCCGCGTCCCGCACCGCCGGGGACGCGTCCCGGCTCAGCGCCAGCAGGGCGCGCACCCGGGGCGAGTCCTGGACGGGCTCGCCGACGAACGGCAGCACCTGCGCCACCGCGAGGCGGACGGCCCCGTCCGGGTGGGCGGCCAGCTCCAGCAGTACCGGCAGCGCCCGTTCGTCCTGCGCCGCCCCCAGCACCTCCACCAGCGCGGACAGCGCGAGCCCGTCCGGCTCCCGCTGCGCCCGGGGCAGCACGGTCTTCACCGCCCAGGCCCGCAGCGCGTCCGCCCCGGGCGCGGTGCGCGCCGCCAGCCGCCGGTACCCGGCGGCCCGTCGGGAGGGCTCGGCGGACGACAGCAGGGCGGCCGCCGCGCGCAGGTTTTTGTCCGGGGCCCGGGTCTGCTCGCTCACGCGCCCGAGTGTGGCCCGTCCGCGGCGGTGCGCGCCACGCGATTACCGGGCCGGGCGGGTGGCCGCCTCCAGGGCGATCAGCACGGAGCGGTACCTGCGGCCGGTGGCGTGGTCCATGCCGATCTCGCACGTCCGGTTGGCGCTCAGGTGGTCGTCGAAGCTCCGGGCGAGCACCTCGGCGGCCTCGTGCCTGGTCGCCGAGGCGGTCAGCTCCTCGTGCAGCAGGCCGCGGTCGCCCGCGAAGCCGCAGCACTCCGCGTACACCGGGGTCACCACCTCGGCGCTGAGCGCCCCGGCGACGGCCGCCAGGTCGCCGACCACGTCCAGGTGGCGCATCGAGCAGGTGGGGTGCAGCACGGCGCCGGCCAGCGGGGCGGTGACGGTCAGGTGCGGGAGCAGGCCGGCCGCCCAGGTGGTGGAGTCGACGACGGTCAGCCGGGCGTGCAGTTCCTGGTTGCGGGCGGTCAGGTAGGGCAGCACCTCCTCGGCGATGCCGAGCGTGCACGAGGAGGCGTCGACCACCAGCGGCAGTTCGCCGCGGCCGGTCCACTCCCAGGCCCGCTCGACGATCCGGTTCGCCATCAGCGCGTTGCCGTCCTCGTAGCCCTTGGAGTGCCAGATGGTCGCGCAGCACGTCCCCGGCAGGTCGGCGGGGATCCACACCGGCTTTCCGGCCCGCCGGGAGACGTCGACCACCGCCTGCGGCAGCGAGACGTGCTCCCCGCCGCCGGTGGAGTCGAAGATCCGGTTCACGCAGGCCACGTAGTAGACGGCGGCGGCCTCGGAGCGGGGCCCGGTGGGCGGCAGCGCCTTCGCCGCGCCGGACGGGATCTCCGGCAGCCAGGCCGGGACGAGGTCGGGCCGGACGGCGGCGCGGGCCGCACCGGTGGCGGCCGCCAGCAGCCGGTCGGGCAGGTGGGCGGCCGCGTCCAGACCGGTGCGGGCGGCGGCCTCCAGCAGCGCGAAGCGGTCGGCGGCCGTCGCGGCGCCGCGCTCCTCGAAGGCGGAGTGCCGACGGTGCCGGAAGTCCTTCATCAGCGCGCCGGTGTCGATGCCCACCGGGCAGGCCAGCTTGCAGGTGGAGTCGCCCGCGCAGGTGTCCACCGCGTCGTAGCCGTACGAGCCGAGCAGCTCGTCCAGCACCTTCGAGCCGTCCGCCTGCCGGGTCATCTCGCGGCGCAGCACGATCCGCTGGCGCGGCGAGGTGGTCAGGTCGCGGCTGGGGCAGACCGCCTCGCAGAAGCCGCACTCGATGCACGGATCGGCGACCGCCTCCACCGTCGGGATCGACTTGAGGCCCTTGAGGTGGATCTCCGGGTCGCGGCTGAGCACCACCCCCGGGGCGAGGACGCCGTGCGGGTCGAACAACTCCTTGATCCGCCACATCAGCGCGGTCGCCTGCTCGCCCCACTCCAGCGCCAGGTACGGCGCGATGTTGCGCCCGGTGGCGTGCTCGGCCTTCAGCGCGCCGTCGAAGCGCTCGACGGTCATCGCGCAGAACGCGTCCATGAACGCGGCGTAGCGGCGGACGTCCTCCGGGCGGGAGGCGTCGAAGGTCAGCAGGAAGTGCAGGTTGCCGTGCGCGGCGTGCCCGGAGACGGCCGCGTCGAAGCCGTGCGCGGCCTGGAGTTCGAGCAGCGCCGTGCACGCCTCGGCCAGCCGGGCGGGCGGGACGGCGAAGTCCTCGGTGATCAGCGTGGTGCCGGACGGGCGGGCCCCGCCGACCGCCGTCACGAACGCCTCCCGGGCGTGCCAGTAGACGGCGGCCACGGCCCGGTCGCGGGTGAAGGCGTTGCCGGCGGAGGCCACCGGGCGGACCAGCCGCAGCCCCTCGACGGCGCGCCGGGCGGCCGCCTCGTACCCGTCGAGCGTCTCGTCGTCCGGGGCGCGGAACTCCACCAGCAGGGCCGCCACCTCGCGCGGGATCCCGGCCCAGTCGTCCGGGACGCCCGGCACCGGGGCCAGCGCGCGCAGCGTGTTGCCGTCCATCAGCTCCACCGCGCGGGCGCCCAGGTCGTTGAAGCCCGGCACGGCCGCCGCCGCGTCCGCCAGCGACGGGAAGAACAGCAGCGCGGTGGAGGCACGGGGCTCCAGCGGCACCGTCTCGAACACCGTGTCCGCGATGAAGCCGAGGGTGCCCTCCGAACCGACCACCAGGCCGCGCAGGACCTCCACCGGGGTGCCGCCGTCCAGCAGCGCGTCCAGCCGGTAGCCGTTGGTGTTCTTCAGCTCGTACTTCGCCCGGATCCGGGCCACCAGCGCGGCGTCCGCCTCCACCTCCCGCTTCAGCGCCAACAGGCCCGCGCAGAGCGCCGGTTCGGCCTCCCGCAGCCGCTCGTCGGCGTCCGCCGCGCCGGTGTCCACCACGGTGCCGGACGGCAGCACGAACGTCACCTCGGACAGCAGCCGGTAGGAGTTGCGGGCGGTGCCCGCCGTCATCCCGCACGCGTTGTTCGCCACCACCCCGCCCACCGTGGCCACCCGCCCGCTCGCCGGGTCCGGCCCCAGCAGCCGCCCGTGCCGGGCCAGCGCCGCGTTCGCCCGCAGCACCGTGGTGCCCGGCGCGATCCGGGCGCGCACGCCGTCCGGCAGCAGTTGCGCCCCGGCCCGGAGGCCCGTCCCCGCCCAGGCCCGGCGGACGTCCACCAGGATGTCCTCGCCCTGCGCCTGCCCGTTCAGCGACGTCCCCGCCGCCCGGAACACCAGGGTGCGGCCGTTGCGGTGCGCGTACCCGAACACGGCCGCCACGTCCTGCACCGTCTCGGCGAGCACCACCACCTGCGGCACGAAGCGGTACGGGCTCGCGTCGGAGGCGTACTTCACCAGGTCCGACACCCCGCTCAGCACCTTCGCCCCGCCCAGCAGCTCCACCAGGCCCGCCCGCAGCGGCTCCGGCGTCCCGCCCGCCCGCGCGTCCGGGACCCTGTCCGGCGAGTCCAACAGCTCGGCGGGGCGCAGCAGTTGCGGGGACGGGACGAAGAGCGGCACGGCGCAGGTCCTTCTCGCGGAGGTCCGGGGGGAGGGGCGGGGACGGTCCGTCGACCCGCCGCGCCCAGCCTGGCACCCCGACCGGTCGGAACGGCCGCACGACGCGCGGGGCTAGACTGGGCCGCGGTCGAGACGCTCCCCCGGGGCGTCCGGGGCGCCCAGGAGGTGAGAGCAGTGGAGTGCAGTAGTCCGGGCCGAAGTCGGCCCCGCTCCGGGAAGTTCCCACCCGCTCCTGGCCCCCGGCAGCACCGCCCGCGCCGCACCGCCCGCTGAACCCCGCGTTCGCACCGGCACCGCCCCGCGCCGCCCGCCCCCGGGGACCGCCGCCCGCCCCTCCGTCCGGGCCCGGCGGCACAGACCCGTGGAGGTACCGCCGTGTCCGACTGGCGTGTGCGCGCCGTGCGCGCGAGCAAGCGACCCTTCAGCCGTACCCCCGCCCGGCGCCCCGCCGACCGCGCCGCGGCCCCCGAACACTCCATGGACCCGCGCTCCGACCAGGGCCACGACACCGACCGGCCCGCCGCGCTGGAACACTCCGTCGTCGACGCCGCCGTCTACCGCGACGGCCACCGGATAGCGGCCCCCGCCGGCCTCGCCGAGATCTACCGCGAACTCCCCGGCAAGCCCGGCACCATGGCCTGGATCGGCCTCTACCGCCCCGCCGAAGCCCAACTCGTCGAAGCCGCCGAACAGTTCGACCTGCACGAACTCGCCCTCGAGGACGCCATCGTCGCCCACCAGCGCCCCAAGCTGGAACGCTACGGCGACACCCTGTTCGTGGTGCTGCGCGCCGCCCGCTACCTCGACGACGTCGAGGAGGTCGACTTCGGCGAGGTCCACCTCTTCGTCGGCCCCGACTTCGTCCTCACCGTCCGGCACTCCCAGTCACCCGACATCTCCACCGTCCGCAGCCGCCTCGAAGCCGACCCCGAACTCCTCGCCCTGGGCCCCGAAGCCGTCCTCTACGCCGTCCTCGACGCCGTCGTCGACGGCTACGCCCCCGTCATCGCCGGCCTCCAGCACGACATCGACGAGATCGAGACCGAGGTCTTCGGCGGCGACCCCCAGGTCTCCCGCCGCATCTACGAACTCTCCCGCGAGGTCATCGAGTTCCAGCGCGCCACCGGCCCGCTGCTGGAGATCATGCGCGCCCTCGAGGGCGGCTTCCAGAAGTACGGCACCGACGAGGAGCTCCAGCGCTACCTGCGCGACGTCGCCGACCACGCCACCTACGCCGCCGAACGCGTCGACGGCTTCCGGCAGATGCTCCAGAACATCCTCACCGTCAACGCCACCCTCGTCTCCCAGCGCCAGAACGAGGAGATGAAGCAACTCGCCGAAGCCGGCCACGCCCAGAACGACGAGATCAAGAAGATCTCCTCCTGGGCCGCCATCCTGTTCGCCCCCACCCTCATCGGCACCGTCTACGGCATGAACTTCGAAGAGATGCCGGAGCTGCACTGGGCCTTCGGCTACCCCTTCGCGATCGGCCTGATGGGCGTGGTCTGCGTCAGCCTCTACCTGATCTTCAAGCGGCGCAACTGGCTGTAGCCGACACCGGCGGGTCCGGGCCCGGACCCGCCGCGCGCGGACGTCCAGCGGGACGCTGCCCTGCCCGACTGCCTTCGGAGCAACGGGAGTTCAGTACACCCACTCCGGGCAGTACTGGACGTGCAGGAGGCCCGGGAGGCGGGGGTCGCGGCAGGTGGGGGCGGGGAAGAGTTCGACGCACTCGTGGCCGGCGCGGGGGGCGGGGGGCGCGGTGGTGGGCGGCCGGGGCCTCGACGCGCAGGGTGCGCAGGGCGGCGCCGGCGTCGCGGAAGGCCGGGGCACTGCCGGTGACGAAGAGGGTCCCGGCGGCGGTGGCGAAGTGCAGGTGGTCGCGGAAGTCGCGGTGGTGGAAGCGCCCGGCGGAGCGGGGTCCGGCCGGGAAGTCGTCCGCCGGGGTGCCGGTGGTCTGCGGGCGGCCGGGCCCGAGGCGGGAGCGGACGTCCTTCCAGGCGCTGGGGCGGAACCGCAGCGAGTGGTGGGCCAGGACGAGGTCGAGAGCGGGGTGTTCGCCCTGGTACATCGGGGTGGTGGACGGCCCGGCGGGGGCGGGCCGGTCGCGCAGCGGAAGGTGGACCAGGGTGTGCGGGGAGCGGGCGGCCAGTGCCCACATCGCCAGCAGCCGGGTCAGGCCCGCACGGTCCGCGTACAGGGTCAGCCAGTGGTACTCGTCCCGCAGGGCGAGCCGCCCGGGACCGGATGCGGAGCGGAGGACGCGGTACTCACGGGAGCCTGAGCGCACGCGGTGCACGGTGACCTGCTGCTGTTCCCCCGTCATGCCCCGGGACCCTAACGGAGCGGGCCCGGCCCGGCACGCGGATTTCAGGCCGGGGCGAGCAGGGCGAGGTGGCCGTCGAGGCGGCGGTACAGGACGCGGCCGCGGCGGGTGGCCGGGTCGGTGTAGAAGAGGTGGGGCAGGTCGGCGGCGGTCAGCCGGGCGGCGGCCTGCCGGTCGGTGAGCACCGGGGCCGGGTGCGGGCTGAGGGTGAGCGGGGTGGCGGGTCGGCGCGGCGGGCCGGCGGGCCGGGTGCGGGCCAGCCGGTAGCCGGTGGGGCCGATCCGGTGGACGACGGCGTCGGTCTCGGTGGCCGGGTCGGTGAACAGGTGGATGCCGTAGTCCATGGCGTCCAGGGTGCGCACCGCCGCGTCGGGTGAACACCACACCAGGACGGGCGACTTGACGCGGACGATGCGGGTGGAGGAGGACGCCGCCGGGGCGGGCGCGGCGGACGGCCAGGGACGGGGGCACCAGCTCGCGGAGACGGCGCGGACGCGCTGGCGCAGGCCGTCCGCGAGCCGCTCGGCGGCCTCGCCCGCGGTGCGGGCCGCGAGCTGGACGCGGATCCGGCGCCCGTCGACCTCCGCGTTGACCTGGGCGAGGACGCGCTCCGGCCCTGCGGTGAGCCGGATCCGGACGGCCTCGACCAGGGCGGAGGCGTCCCGGGCGGCGGCGGTGATCCGGGCGCGGGCGAGGGCGAGCGCGTCCCCGGGGACGGAGCAGGGGAGCGGAAGGACGGGAAGGAGGGGAAGGGGCGGGGTGGACACGGCGGGTGCTCCTTTCGGGCGGCGGGGGACGGTGGTGGGGCCGAGGGCGGGGCGGGCCGTTCCGGGGTGTCGGGGCCCGGGGTGCGCCGGACCGCCCGGCGGAGGAGGTGTCCGGGGGCGGCACGGCCCCCGCCGGGCGGCGGCGCTCCATGATCGTCCGCGGCGGGCCCGCCGTCCCAGGGCCGATGGTCCCGCCCGTGGCGGCCCGAGGGCCCCGGTTCCGGAGCCGTCCCGCGCCGGAAGGCCCCGGCCGGACGGGGGCTGACGGGCCGCCGGGCCGCCGGGCACCGGGCACCGGTGCTCCACCGGCGGCGCGGGGCGGTCCGGGTCAGGCGGCGAACGGGTGGACGTGCGGGCGGGGGAGCGGGCGCGGGTGCGGGTGCGGGGGTGCGGACGGGCGCGCGTGCATGGCGCGCAGGCCGGCGGCCAGGCGGGCCGGGTCCTGGCGGAGCCACAGCCGCAGCGCGGTGCCCAGCGCGGCGCAGGCACTGGGTACCGCGGGCGCCAGGCGGGCGGCCAGGGCCGGGAGCAGGTCGGCGAGCTCCGGCGGCAGCCAGACCGTCACGGCGCACGGGGCGGCCCGGCCCGGCGGCTCGGCGGAGGGCGGTACGTCCTGGGCGAGCAGCGCGGGCAGCACGTCCAGCAGCGCGTCCGCGACCACCTCGGACACGTCGCCCCGGTGCCCGCGGGCCAGCCACCGCAGCAGCGTCCGCTCCGCGGTGGTGAGCCGGACAGCCAGCATGACCTCGTCGGATTCCATCGCACGGCCTCCCTGGGCGCCCACGCCCACCCGATCGGCCCGCCGCGCGGGCCGGACACATCGCTGACCTGGGGTCACTGTCCACACCCGCCCCGGCGGTCCGGAAGGGCCGAACGGTCCCGGCCGCAGGGTCCGAACGGCGGTTCGCCGGGGGAGCGCGCCGGCCGGAGGCCGCCGTGCCGGACCGCTACGCCCCGCCCGCCGGGTTCCGCCGGGGCGCCTTCCGCGGACGCGGCGGCGCCGCCCTCCCCCGGGCACCGTCACCGAGAACGGCTGCTCCACCGGGCCGGGACCGTCCGGGTTCCGGCGGCGTGCCCGGTGCGCTTCCCGACGGCGGGGCGCCCGTGCGGCGGTCCCGCTCCGTCACCGTGCTGCGGACTTCGTCCGGTGCGCCGCGATCAGGTCCCGGTACCAGGCGAACGAGCACTTCGGGGTGCGCCGCTGCGTCGCGAAGTCGACGTGGACGAGGCCGAAGCGCTGGCTGTAGCCCTCCGCCCACTCGAAGTTGTCGAGCAGGGACCAGGTGTAGTAGCCGCGGACGTCGATGCCGTCGGCGCTCGCGCGGGCGAGGGCGTCGAGGTGGCCGGCCAGGTAGTCGATGCGGAAGGCGTCGTCGACGCCGTCGCCGGTGGAGCAGCCGTTCTCGGTGACGGTGATCGGGGGGAGGGCGGCGCCGTAGCGTTCGCGGAGGGTCAGCAGCAGTTCGTGCAGGCCCTCGGGGACGACGGGCCAGCCGAAGTGGGTGCGGGGGACGCCTTCGATCGGTGCTTCGGCGAAGGGCAGGCCGGGTTCGGTGGGGGCGGCGATCCGGGTGGGGTTGTAGTAGTTGACGCCCAGTCCGTCGAGCCCGGGGCCGGAGACCAGGTCGAGGTCGCCGTCCCGGACGGCTCCGCGCAGGTCCGGCCCGACCCCGTAGGCGGACAGGTCGGGGTAGCGGCCCAGCAGCAGGGGGTCGGTGAACAGGCGGTTGTGCAGGGTGTCGTAGGCGTCGGCGGCGGCCCGGTCCCCGGGGGCGTCGCTCGCCGCCCGCACCGGTGTCAGGTTGTTGGCGACCAGGACGCCGAGGCCCCGGGCGCGCAGTTCGGCGGCGGCCAGGCCGTGGGCGAGGAGTTGGTGGTGGGCGGCGGGCAGGGCGTCCAGCATCAGGGCCCGGCCGGGGGCGTGGACGCCGAGGGCGTAGCCGTACACCATGTGGACGAACGGCTCGTTCAGGGTGATCCAGGCCGGCACCCGGTCGCCCAGCCGGTCGGCGACGGCGCCCGCGTACTCGGCGAACAGGAAGGCGGTCTCCCGGCGCAGCCAGCCGCCCCCGTCCTCCAGGGCCTGCGGCAGGTCCCAGTGGAAGAGGGTGGGCAGCGGGGTGACGCCCGCGTCCAGCAGGCCGTCGACGAGCCGGTCGTAGAAGTCCAGCCCGGCGGGGTTCACGGGCCCGCGCCCGGTCGGCCGGACGCGGGGCCAGGCGATCGAGAACCGGTACCCGTCCACGCCCAGTTCCCGCATCAGCCCCACGTCCTGCGGCCACCGGCGGTAGTGGTCGCAGGCGACGCGTCCGCTCTCCCCGTCCTTCACCGCCCCGGGCCGCTCGCAGAACGCGTCCCAGACCGAGCGCCCCCGGCCGTCCTCGTCCACCGCGCCCTCGACCTGGTAGGCGGCGGTGGACACCCCCCAGCGGAACCCGGCGGGCAGATCGTGGCGGTCCGTCATGGCGACCCCCTTCGCGCTCGATAATATGAGTGCCGCTCACATTAGGGAGTCCGGCTGCCCGGCGCCAGGCACGGCGGGCGACCGGGCCCGGACCGGGCGAGGCGCCGACCGGGCGGCTGCCCGCCGCCCGCGACCGCACCCGCTCGCACGCCCTGGACGGCCCGGTCACCGGCCTTGCCGGGGTGCCTTCCCGGCGGTCCGGCGGACGAGGGCGGCGAGCGCGGCCACGGCGGCGGCCGCGGCGGTCACGACGAGGAACAGCAGCCAGTCGCGCAGGTAGGGCAGCGGCAGCAGGGTCGGGTTGCCGTGGTCGTCCCCGGCCCGCAGCACCGCCGGGACGGCCACCGCGCCCACCGCGGCCGCGACCACCAGCCAGCCGCGCAGCACCGGCCGGCCCGTCGCGGCCGCGCCGAGCGCGCACACCAGCGGCAGCCACAGCCCGTCGTGCAGCGCCACCAACCCGGCCGCCCACAGCAGCACGCCGAGCGGGTCGGTGACGTACGGGTCGGTCAGCAGGCCGACCAGGCCGCAGCCGAGCAGGGCGAGACCGCCCAGCAGCAGGGCACCGCGCACCGCCCGCACCTCAGGCCGCCTCGATCCGGGCGACCCACTTGGTCTGCAGCACCCCGGGCCGGTTCGGCGCCACGATCCGGGCCGGGAAGCCGTGGTCGGGCGTCAGCGGGCGGCCGTCGAGCGCGAGGGCGAGCAGGGTGAGCGGGTCGTCGGCGTACGCGGCGGGCATCTCGCTGACCCGGTACGGGCCGTCGGCCTCCAGGGAGGTGATCCGGACCGTCGACCCGGCCGGGATCCCGGCCCGGCGCAGCAGGTCGGCCAGCCGCACGCCCGTCCAGCGGGCCTCCGCGCTCCAGCCCTCGACGCAGGCGATCGGCAGGTCGGCGGTGCTCTGCGGCAGGGCCCGCAGCCCGGCCAGGCCGATCCGGTAGCCGGCCGGGCCGTCGACGGCCAGCTGCCAGTCGGCGGGGACGGCGGTGGTCCCGGCCTGCGCGGCGGTGCGGTTGACCGGGAGCCCGTCGGTGCCGGGGCGGCGCGGGGCGAACAGGTCGAGGCCGCGCAGCCAGGGCACCGACTGGCCCGCCGTGGTGAGGGTGACCGCGCCGACGGCGGCGGCCGTCGCCGCGAGCACGGCCCGCCGTCCGGGCAACGGGACGGCAGCGGCCCGGCGCCAGTGCGCGGCGATCACCGGCGCCTTGACGGCGAGGTGGACCAGCAGCGCGCCGACGGCCGTCCAGGCGGTCCAGTAGTGGGTCTGGCGGAACGGGAACGGCCACGGGTACCACTGCAGGGTGTTCAGCAGCCCGCTGAACAGCTCCAGCAGCACCGCCGCGACCAGCAGCGCGATCGACAGCCGCTCCAGCAGGTGCAGCACGCCGCGCGCGGGCGGCCAGGCGAACAGCCGCGGGTACACCGTCCACAGCTTCGCGCCCGCCAGCGGGATCGCGGCCAGTCCGGCGATCACGTGCAGGCCCTGGGTGACCCGGTAACCGTCCACCGGGCGGGACGGCAGCCGGTGCACCAGCCAGGGTGGTGGGTCCTGCAGCAGGTGGCTCACCAGGCCAGTGGCGAAGCACAGCAGCAGTGCCGCGCCCAGCCACCGGCCGAGCACCACCGCGGTGCGCGGCTCGTGCGCGGGGGAGCGGAACGCGCCCGGACGCAGCGGACCGCGCCGCAGCACGGCGGGCGGGGCGGGCGGCGGCGGGTCGAGGCGCCGCCGGGCGGGGGAGGAGTCGGGGTCCACGGAGCCATCGAAGCGCGCCCGGTGCCCGTGGCGGCGCTGCGGCGTGCTTACGGAATCCGAACGGGCCCGGCGTGCTCGCGGAGCCCGGACGGGCCCGGAGTGCTCACGGAACCCGGACGGGCCCGGACTGCTCACGGAACCCGGACGGGCCCGGAGTGCTTACGGAACCAGGACGGCGCACCGCGCCACGGTCGCGCGGGCGTCCGGCGGTGCGAGGGTGGGCCGGTGACCGCACGCCCCGTCCCGCTCTGCGCCCTCGCCGTCACCGCCCTGGCCGGCTGCCTCGCGCTGACCCTCACCACCGGCGGCACCCTCGGCAACCGTCCGCCGCTGTACGGCTGGTACGCCGCCGACGCCGTCCTGTTCGCGCTGTCGCTGCTCGCGCTGCGCCGGGTGCCGCAGCGGCAGGTGGCGCGGCTGGTGCTGGCCGGCGGCGTGCTGGTGGCCGCGGTCGGGCTGCTGGCCCCGCCCCGGACCAGTGACGACGCCTACCGCTACGGCTGGGACGGGAAGGTGCAGGCGGCGGGCGGCTCCCCGTACGCGCGCGCCCCCGGGGACCCGGCGCTGGCCCGACTGCGGGACGCGGGCCGGTTCCCGGTCGGCGACGGCTGCGCCGGGTGGGACGAGCGGCGCACCGCCGACGGGGCCTGCACCCGGATCAACCGGCCCGCCGTGCACACGATCTACCCGCCGCTGGCGGAGCTCTGGTTCCTCGCCCAGCACCCGTTCGGCGACGGCGTGCGGGTCGCCCAGGCGGCCGGGGCGGCGCTGGCGGTGGCGACCACCGGCGCGCTGCTGGCGGTGACGGGCGGACGGCGGCGAGCCGCGCTGTGGGCCTGGTGTCCGGGCGTCGCGGTGTGGGCGGTCAACGACGCGCACGTCGACGCCCTGGGCGCGCTGCTGACGGTGGCCGGCCTGGGCTGGGCGGCCCGCGGCCGGGCCGCGGCGGGCGGCGCGGCGCTGGGCGCGGCGACGGCGGTGAAGCTGCTGCCCGTGCTGGCCCTGCCGGGCGCGCTGTCGGGTGCGTTGTCGGGTGCGCTGTCGGGTGCGCGCTCCCGCCGCCCGACCCGCGCCGACCTGCGCCTGCTCGGGGCCGCCGCCGGGGTGTTCGTCCTCTCCTACCTGCCGTACCTGGCGCTCTCCGGGACGGGCGTGCTCGGCTACCTCCCCGGCTACCTGCGCGAGGAGGGCTACCGGCAGGGCCACCTGGAGCGGTTCGGCCTGCTGCGCCTGGTGCTGCCCGACCGGCTCGCGCCGTGGGCCGGGGCCGCGCTGCTCGCCGCCCTGGTGTGGCGGGTGCTGCGGCACGGCGACCCGGCGCGGCCCTGGCGGGGCGCGCTGACGGTCACCGGCGGGGCGCTGCTGCTGGCGGCCCCCGCCTACCCCTGGTACGGGCTGCTGGTGGTGGCGCTGGCGGCGCTGGACGGCCGCTGGGAGTGGCTGGCGGTGCCCGCGGCCGGGCAGTTGCTGTACCTGGCGGGCGGCAGCCGGGTGCAACAACTCGCCTACGGCGCAGCCCTGTTGGTGATCGTGGTGGTGTCCGTCCGGCGGGCCGGGCGGTGGCCGCGGCCGGTCGGCGCACAGATGACGGAAGTCTGACGGCGCGCCCGCGCCCCTGGGCAACGGCGTCCCCGGCTGGTCCAATCACCCCGTGGACGAGGACAGGAACGACGACAAGGACGAAGCGACCCGCGGTGCCCCGGTGGGGCGCCGGGTGGTGCTCGGGCTGCTCGGCCTCGGCGCGGCCGGGGTCGCGGCGGGGCCCTGGCTGCAGCGCGCCCAGGACGCGGTGGTGCGCAACGACCCGACGGGGCTGAGCCGGGCGCTGCCCGGCGGGGGCGGGTTCCGGTACTACTCGGTGACCGCCTCGGTGCCCGAACGCGGCGAGGCCGACTACACCCTGACCGTCGACGGCCTGGTGGAGCGGCCCGCCACCCTGCGCCTCGCCGACCTGCGGGCACTCACCCAGCGGCGGATCGTCCACGACGTGCAGTGCGTCACCGGGTGGCGGGTGCCCGCGACCCCGTTCGAGGGCGTCCCGCTGTCCGCGCTGCTGGACGCCGCCGGGGTCCGGCCGGAGGGCCGGGCGGTGAGCTTCGGCTGCTTCGACGGCGCCTACACCGAGAGCCTGACGCTGGAACAGGCCCGCCGCGACGACGTCCTGGTGGCGCTGCGGATGCAGGACGCCCCGATCGGCCACGCCCACGGCGGCCCGGTGCGCCTGTACGTCGCCCCGATGTACTTCTACAAGTCCGCCAAGTGGCTCTCCACGATCACCGTCACCGACACCGTCCGCCCCGGCTACTGGGAACGGCTCGGCTACGACGTGGACGCCTGGGTCGGCCGGTCGAACGGACGCGACGATGACCCCACCGCCTGACCGCCGCCCCCGCTTCGCCCCCGCCCAGCGCCGGGCCCACCGCGCCACCGCCGCGCTGATGCTCACCTGCCTGGCCACCGCAGCCTGCCTCTACCTGCCGCCGCTGGCCCAACTCGTCGGCCGCCGACGCCTGGTGGCCGCCGTGCACGAGTGGAGCGGCCTGCTGCTGCCCGTCCCGCTGCTGCTCGCCCTGGCGACCCGGGCGATGCGCCGCGACGCCGCCCGCCTCGGCCGGTTCACCGCCGCCGACCGCACCTGGCTGCGCACCGTGCGCCGCCGCCGGGCCGGCCCGCGCCCGGCCGGGAAGTTCAACGCCGGACAGAAGCTGTACGCGCAGTGGACGCTCGGCACGATGCTGGTGATGCTCGGCACCGGCCTGCTGATGTGGTGCACCGGCCTGGCGCCCGCGGTGTGGCGCACCGGGGCCACCTTCGTGCACGACTGGTTCGCGTTCGCCGTCGCCGCGGTGGTGCTCGGCCACCTGCGGATGGCGTACCTGGACCCGGAGGCCCGGCGCGGCATGCGCACCGGCACCGTCGACCGCGAGTGGGCCGAGCGCGAGCACCCGCAGTGGGCGGAGCGGGACTGACCCGCCGTCAGGAACGGGGTCGGTCCGCCGTGAGGGACGGGGCCGGTCCGCCGTCAGGAACGGGGCCGGTCCGCGGTCAGGAACGCGACAGCGCCAGGAACGAACGGCCGTGCGAGACCCAGTGCTCGGCCTGCTCCAGGCCGGTGGCACGGGCGTGCCGCAGCGTCGCGGCGGGCCCGCAGCGCGCCCAGCGGAACGGCGGCCCGGCGCCGTCCGGGCCCTCCACCCGGACGTCCGCCACCTCGTCCACCTCCTGCGCCGCGGTCTCCACCAGCAGCAGGCCGCCCGGGGCCAGCAGCGCACCCGCCCGGGCCAGCAGGGCGGCCGGGTCGCCGCCGATGCCGAGGTTGCCGTCGGCGAGCAGCACCCCGCCCCAGCGGCCCTCGGCGGGCAGCCGGTCGAACACCGAGCGGCGCAGCGCGAGACCGCCCAGGTGGGCGGTGCGTTCCACCGACGCCGCGCAGACGTCCACCCCGAGCGCGGGCACGCCCGCCCCCAGCAGCGCCGCCACCAGCCGTCCGGGACCGCAGCCCAGGTCCAGCACCGGCGCGGTCAGGCCCAGGCAGCGCAGCACCAGCCCGTGGTCCGCCCCGGCGGCGGGTGCGCACCAGCGCTCCACCTCCAGCAGCAGCCGCGAACCGTCCGCCCGGCGCAGCCACAGCGGGCCCCGCCCGGCCCGCACGGCCCGTCCGAACGGGTCGTCGACCCAGGGCTCGGCGGTCCGGGATCCGGCGGCCCGGGGCTCCGCGGTCCGGGGCTCCGCGGGCTCCGCGCGGAGGGCGTTCACTCGGCCGCGGGCTGCGCGGCGCGCAGCCGTCCGTGCCGGGCGGCGAAGAGCGTGCCGGGCGCCAGCGCGGCGACCCGGGCGGCGTCGTCCGGCCCGTCCACGTCCAGCAGCGTCGGCAGTTCGCGGACCGCCAGGCCGCCCGTCGCCAGCCGGTCCCGGACGTGGCGGCCGGTGTCGGCGGTCGACATCGGCACGCCGTGCAGCAGCCGCTCGGCCAGGCGGGCGTCCGGGCGGGCCAGGCCCAGGGCCCAGAAGCCGCCGTCCTCGGCCGGGCCGAACCAGGCGTCGGCGCCCGGACGCTCGGCCGCGGACAGCGGCGCGGCGAGGACGGCCGGGTCGAGCTGCGGGGTGTCCGAGCCGACCAGCAGCGCCGGGGCGTGCGGGGCGAGCCGGGCGGCGTGGGCGAACGCGGCGGCGATCCGGCGGTCCAGGCCGCCCCCGCACTGCGGCACCACCTCCCAGCCCGGCGGCAGCCAGCGGCCCGGCGCACCGTCCAGCACCAGCAGGCGCCGACCGGCCGGGACGCGGGCCAGCGCGGCCAGGGTGTCGGCGAGGGCGGCCTCGGCCAGGTCGGCGGCCTGCCCGGGGGTGAACGCCGGGGTCAGCCGGGTCTTCGAACGGCCGGGCTCCGGGGCCTTGGTGATCAGCAGCAGGGTCGGCGGCGGGGCCGCGAGCACCGCGCGCATGTCGCGCACCGCCTGCCGGGTGCCGCGCACCGTCCCGGTCACCTTCGAGCGGCCCGCCCGCGGCCGGTAGTCGACCGGCACCTCGGCGATCCGCAGGCCCGCCGCCGACGCCGAGAGCACCGCCTCCAGCGGGTAGCCCGAGCGCCGGTCGCCCAGCCCGAGGTCCAGCAGCCGCTCCCGGCGCGCCGCCCGCATCGGCCCGAGGTCATGCAGCTCGGCGCCCGTCACCGCGCGCAGCCGGCGGGCCAGCACCAGGTTCGCCAGCCGGGCGTGCGGCGGCCACGCTCCGAACGAGACCGGCCGCCGCCGCCCCAGCACCAGGTCGGCCGTCCCCGCCGCCACCGGGCCGACCACGCGCGGCAGTTGCGCCGGGTCCAGCGACCCGTCGCAGTCCAGGAAGCACACGAACTCGGCGTCGGCCGCCAGCAGCCCGGCGTGGCAGGCCGCGCCGAAGCCCCGGCGCGGCTCCGCCACCACCGTCGCACCCAGCCCGGCCGCGATCCGCGCCGAACCGTCCCGCGAACCGTTGTCGACCACGATCGCCCGCCAGCCGGCCGGCACCCGGCCCAGCACCCAGGGCAGCGCCCGCGCCTCGTCCAGGCAGGGCAGCACCACGTCCACCGGGGACGGGAGAAGAGCCGGGGACGGGAGAAGAGGAGGAGTCACGACCGCCACGCTAACCAGGCCCGGCCCCGCCGCGGCCGAGTCGCGCCCTTACGGAAGTCGAACGGCGGGCCCGCCCGGCGGAGGACCTTACGGAACCCGGACGGAATCCGGACGCCGCTCCGGCGCGGCCCCGCGGGCGGCCCCGCGCTCGTATCCTCGGGCGGGTGAACCACAGCCCCGCCCCCGCCGAGCCGTCGGAGCCCGCGCGCATCCTGGTCGTCGACGACGACCCGACCGTCGGCGAGGTCGTGGCCGGCTACCTCACCCGGGCCGGCCACCTGGTCGAGCGCGCCGAGGACGGCCCGCGCGGACTCGACCTGGCCGAACGCCACCGCCCCGACCTGCTCGTCCTCGACCTGATGCTGCCCGGTCTCGACGGCCTCGAAGTGCTGCGCCGGCTGCGCGCCCGCCCCGACCGCGCGGACCTGCCGGTGGTGCTGCTCACCGCCAGGGGCGACGAGGCCGACCGCGTCCTGGGCCTCGAACTCGGCGCCGACGACTACGTCACCAAGCCGTTCAGCCCGCGCGAACTCGTGCTGCGCGTCCAGTCGATCCTGCGCCGCGCCCGCACCGCCCCGGCCGACGGCGCCGCCCCGCTGCGCTCCGGCGACCTCGCGCTCGACCCCCGGGCCCGCCGCGCCCACCGAGGAGACCGCGAACTCACCCTCACCGCGCGCGAGTTCGACCTGCTCGGGTTCCTCCTCCGGCACCCCGGGACGGTGTTCTCCCGACAGGAGCTGATGCGGCGCGTCTGGGGCTGGGACTTCGGCGACCTCTCCACCGTCACCGTCCACGTCCGCCGCCTGCGCGAGAAGATCGAGGACGACCCCGGCGCGCCCGAACTGATCAGCACCGTCTGGGGCGTCGGCTACCGCTACGACCCGGCCGACCCGGCCGACCCGGCCGGCCCGACCGGCCCGGCGCGGGACGGTGTGGCGACGGGCGGTGCGCGGTGAAGGACCTGCTGCTGATCGCCCTGTTCGCCGCGCTCGGCGCCGCCGCCGCCGGACTGCTCGGCCTGGCCGTGCTGCGGCTGCTGCGCCGCCGCTCGCTGGCGCTCACCCTGTTCGCCGTCGCCGTGGTCAGCGTCCTGGCCGTCACCTCCGGGACGTTCGCGGTGGCTCGGGCGATGTTCCTCTCCCGCCACGACCTGGGCGTGGTCGTCACCGTCCTGGCGATGGCCTCGCTGGTCGCGCTGCTCACCGCCGCGCTGCTGGGCCGCCAGGTCACCGCGGGTGGCCGGGCCCTGGCGGTGGCCGCCCGCACCGTCGGCGGCGACGCCGGGTTCACCCCGCCGGACCGGCCGCTCGGCCGGGAACTGGCCGCCGTCAGTGCCGAACTCGCCGCCACCAGCGCCCGGTTGGCCGAGTCCCGGGACCGCGAACGGGCGCTGGACGCCTCCCGGCGCGAACTCATCGCCTGGATCTCGCACGACCTGCGCACCCCGCTGGCCGGGCTGCGCGCGATGGCCGAGGCGCTGGAGGACGGCGTCGCCGAGCAGCCCGAGCGCTACCTCGCCCGGATCCGCACCGAGGTGGAACGGCTCACCGGCATGGTCGACGACCTGTTCGAACTCTCCCGGATCCAGGCCGGCGCGCTCTCGCTCAGCCTCTCCCGGGTCTCCCTGCACGACCTGGTCGACGACGCGCTCGCCGGCGCCCACCCGCTGGCGCGGCAGCGCGGCGTACGCCTGGAGGGCCGCCGCATCGAGGCCGCGCCGGTCGAGGCCGACCCCCGGGAGATCACCCGGGTGATCGGCAACCTGCTGGTCAACGCGATCCGCGCCACCCCGCCGGACGGCGTGGTCGCCGTCTCCACCCACCGCGAGGACGGCGCCGTCGTGCTCGCCGTCACCGACGGCTGCGGCGGCATCCCCGAACCCGACCTCCCCCGGGTCTTCGAGACCGGCTGGCGCGGCACCCCCGCCCGCACCCCCCGCCCGCCGGAGCCGGGAACGGAGGACGGGGGCGACAGCGGCGCCGGCCTCGGCCTCGCCATCGTCCGCGGCATCGTCGAGGCCCACGCCGGACGGGCCCGCGTCCGCAACGTCGACGGCGGCTGCTGCTTCGAGATCACCCTCCCGGCGGCCCGCCGGGCCTGACGGCACGAGGCGCCGGCCCCGGGGGAACCGGCGGCGCGGCCGGGACCGGCTCGGCAGGTCCGACCGTCCTCACGTCCGGCTCGCCGGCCCGCGGGCCCCGGTCGCCGGCCGTCAGGTGCGTTGCGGAGCGAGCGCGAACTCGGCCGCCCCCGCTTCGAACGCCACCCGGGGCCGCCAGCCGAGCTCGGTGCGCAGCCGCCCGGAGTCCGCCGTCACGTGGCGGACGTCGCCCAGCCGGTACTCGCCGGTCACCACCGGTGCCGGGCCGCCCGACGCCGCCGCCAGGGCGCGCGCCATGTCCCCCACCGTCCGGACCTCCCCGCTGCCCACGTTGTACGCCCGCGCGCTGCCCGCCGGACGGTCGGCCAGCGCGGCCAGGGCCGCGGTGTTGGCCGAGGCGACATCGGTGACGTGCACGAAGTCGCGGCGCTGGCCGCCGTCCTCGAACACCCGCGGGGCCTCGCCGCGGGCCAGCGCCGAGCGGAACAGCGAGGCCACCCCCGCGTACGGGGTGTCGCGCGGCATGCCCGGCCCGTACACGTTGTGGTAGCGGAGCGTCAGGACCCGGCCCCCGCAGGCACGGGCCCAGGCGGAGGCCAGGTGCTCCTGGGCGAGCTTGGTCGCCGCGTACACGTTGCGCGGGTCGGCCGGGGCGTCCTCGCCGACCGGGCCGGGCAGCAGCGGTTCGCCGCAGACCGGGCACGGCGGCTCGAAGCGCCCCGCGTCCAGGTCCGCCGCCCGTCGCGGGCCGGGCGCCACCGGGCCGTGCGCCCCGCAGCGGTACGCGCCCTCGCCGTACACCACCATCGACCCGGCCAGCACCAGGCTCCGCACCCCGCGCCGGGCCATCGCCGACAGCAGCACGGCCGTGCCCAGGTCGTTGCACCCGGCGTAGGCGGGGGCGTCGTCCAGGTCCACGCCCAGCCCGACCATCGCCGCCTGGTGGCAGACCGCCGACACCCCCTCCAGCGCGGCCTCCACCGCCGCCGCGTCCCGCACGTCCCCGTGCCGGAACTCCGCGCCCTCCGGCACCGCGGACGCCACCCCCGACGGGTGCACCGCCGGGAGCAGCGCGTCCAGTACCCGCACCTCGTGGCCGCCCGCGAGCAGCGCACCCACCACCGCGGAACCGATGAAACCGGCCCCGCCCGTCACCAGGATCCTCATCCCCCCGACGCTACCCACCCGCGCGCCCGGACCCCGGCGGCCGACCGGCGGCGTCACCGATCGGTAAGGGACCGGTGAGCGGTGACGCCGGGCCGACGGCGACCCGGCCCGCCGGTGCCGGGGAGCGGCTGCTACGCCCGGGGGGTTGCCGCGCCGGTCCCGCGGACGCGGGCGGTGGTGCGCCGGTAGAGCCGGGTGCCGAGGGTGCGCCACAGGAGGCGGGCGGGGGCGGGCATCTGCGAGAGGAACAGCTGCCGCTCCTGCGGGGTCGCGTCCTCCAGGATCGCGCCGAGGAAGACCAGGAGCTTGGCCTTGGGCACGCTGCGGCGCCCGCGCTCGCCGACCTCGGACCACTCGCCGGGCGTGATGTGGGCGGCCATCAGGGGCAGCAGGTGCGCCTCCTCGTCGTCCATGTGGGCAGCGGCGTGCCGGTCCAGTGCACGCAGGGCCCCGGCGAGGTGCAGGGCGGTCTCGCGGTCGGCCCCGGCGCGCCAGCGGCGCGAGAGCGCGGTGGCCGCGGCGAGCGCACCGGCGACGCCCTCGTGCTGGTCCGCCATCCGCGCGACCACGTCGTCGCCGGGAGCTGCGCGCTCGCGCAGCTTGGGCCACAGCAGGTCGTCCTCGCCCTCGTGGTGCTCGCCCAGGGCGCCGAGGACCAGGTCGAGGTGGTCGGCCAGCACGGCGGTGCGCCGCCGGTCGCCCGGCGCGGCAGCCTCGACCAGGTCGGCCAGGAGCGGTACCTCGCGGCGGAAGACGCGGTGCAGGACGACCATCTCCCGCGGGTCCAGACGCCCGTCGGTGGTGGCCGGGTGGGTGGTGGCGGGCATGGGGGTCCGCTTCTGTGAGGGAACGGTGATCATTCCGGGGGGCCGCAGCCTAGTACGGCGGCGGCGCCGCGGGTGACGGCGGCCCGGACGGTCCACCGGATCGTCCACGGAGGACGCCGTCGGCGTGTTCGGCAACCCCCGCCCGCTCGGCGGCACCGCCGCTCCCGCTCCCGCCCAACCGGCCACCGTCGCGTCCTTCCCGCCGATCGTCCGGGGCCGACGAACTGCGCCGGGCGGCCCTGCGCCGCCGTGCGCCCGCACCGACCGCGCCGGACACGGGCGGCCCCGGCACCGAGCACGTCGTGGCGGCTCAGCGCCCCGTCGCCGGGCGCACCGGGTCGTCCTCGCGGTGGTCGAGCAGCAGGGTGACGTCCACGACGCCGTCCACGCTGCGGCACAGGCGTTCCAGCACGTCGACCAGGCTGCGCCGCTCCACCGTGCCGACCAGGGTGACCCGGCCGTCCTCGACCGTGACGCCGAGGGCGTCCGGGTACAGGCCCAACGTCCGGTCCAGGAGGTCGTGGCGGATTTCCTCCCGGATCGCCCGGTCCTGCCGCAGGAAGACCCGCAGCAGGTCGCCGCGGCTGACGATGCCGATCAGCCGCCCGGCCTCGTCGACGACGGGCAGGCGCTTGAGGTGCGCGTGCTGCATCCGGCGGGCGGCCTCGACGGCCGTCCACTCGGGGCGGCAGCACAGGGCCGGGCGGCTCATCAGCCCGTCCGCGGTGGTGGCCCGGCTGCGGGCGGCCTGCTCCGGCGTCGGGCGGGGGGTGAGCAGCAGCCCGGACGGGTCCTCCCGGGCGCACTCGCCGAGCAGCAGGTCCGCCTCGGAGACGATCCCGACGGGCCGGTCCTCGGCGTCCAGCACGGGCACGGCCGTGATGTCGTGCTCCGCGAGCAGCCGGGCGATCTCCTTGAACCCCGTCCCGGGCCGCACGCTCACCACCGGACGGGTCATCAGCTGTCCCACGGTTCGGTGTCGCATCGTCGCTCCTCTTCCTTCCGTTCCTGTCCGTGTACGGTCGCGGGTCACGGCGCGTCGTGGCGGACCACGACGACCGGGCAGGGCGCGTGCTGCACGCAGTGCTGGCCGACCGATCCCAGCAGCGCCCCGGTGAAGCCGCCGAAGCCGCGGCTCCCGACGACCAGCAGTTCGGCGCCGCGCGCCGCGGCCAGCAGGGCCGCGACCGCGCCGCCCTTGACCACCCGGGTGGCGATCCGCACCGGGCGCCCGGGGTCGGACACCTCGGCGACGGTGCCGTCGAGGGTCTTGCGCGCGATGGCGGCCCCGAACTCCTCGTCGTCGGGGTGCCCGCTCCAGCCCGGGGCGGACGGGTGCAGCCAGGCGG
This sequence comes from Kitasatospora sp. NPDC057198, assembly GCF_042670125.1. Classification (NCBI taxonomy): domain Bacteria; kingdom Bacillati; phylum Actinomycetota; class Actinomycetes; order Kitasatosporales; family Streptomycetaceae; genus Kitasatospora; species Kitasatospora sp. NPDC057198. The sequence goes on from NZ_JBHUWH010000030.1 coordinate 31,543, forward strand.
TCACCGCCTCGACCTGCGCCCCGACCGCGTGCGCCTGGCCGACGGCCCAGCGCAGCGCGTCGACGGAGGCCGGGGAGCCGTCCACCCCGACCACGATCCTCCGCGGTGCCGCGTCCTGTTCCCGCATGGCCTTCCTCCCCTGGTTCCGTGTTCCCGGTGGTGGCTCCACCCTCCTGCCCGCGGTGCCCGGCGGCGTAGGGCCGCAGGGGCCGACCCGGGGGACCATCGGGCCCTGCCGGGGCGGCCGCCGGGAGCGCCAACATGGCGGCACAGGCGGGGCACCGGGTCACCGCCGGACAGGAGGGAACGGCCATGGCGGACGGAATCGTGACCGGGTTCGACGGATCGGCGCGCTCCGGGGCCGCGGTCGACTGGGCCGCCGCCGAGGCGGCCCGGCAGGGTGTGCCGCTGCGCGTCGTGCACGCCCTGCCCTGGTTCGGCCCGGCCGACGGCGACGGGCTCGCGGCGGCTCCCCGCCGGGGCGCCCTGCGGGAGCTGGACGGGATCGCCGACCGGCTGCGCGGCGCCCACCCCGGGCTGGACGTGGTCACCGAGGCGGTGGGCGACGACCCCGCCGACGCCCTGCTCGCCCGCGCCGCCGACCACCGGCTCGTGGTGCTGGGCTCGCGCGGCCTCGGCGGTTTCGCCGGGCTGCTGGTGGGCTCGGTCGGGCTGGCGGTCGCCGCCCGCAGCACTACCCCGGTGGTCCTGGTCCGCGACGGCGCGTCCGCCGCGTCCGACGCGTCCGCTGCCCCCGCTGCTCCCGCCGACGGTGCAGACGGTGCCGGCCGCCCCGAGATCGTCGTCGGGGTGGCGGGCGGGACCTCCGCGGCGGTGCTGGAGTTCGCGTTCGCCGAGGCGGAGCTCCGGGGAGCGCGGGTGCGGGCGGTGCACGGGTGGGAGGCGGTCCCGTTCTGGAC
>NZ_JBHUWH010000031.1:0-31959 GCF_042670125.1 Kitasatospora sp. NPDC057198
CCACCACTGAGAGCGCCGGTAGGCGGACGGCCGGGGCCCGCGGGCCCCGGCCGTTGCCGTGCGCCGACGGGCCGTCAGGTGACCTCGCCGCGGCGGGCGAAGCGCTCGGCCCGCCACTCGCCGCTCGCCAGCACCCCGCGCAGCGCGGAGGCCGCGTCGTGCACGTCTGCGCGGGAGAGGTAGAGCGGGGTGAAGCCGAAGCGCATCAGGTCCGGGGCGCGGAAGTCGCCGATCACGCCGCGGGCGATCAGCGCCTGGACGACCGCGTAGCCGTCCGGGTGCCGCAGCGCGACCTGGCTGCCGCGCCGGGCATGCTCCCGCGGGGTGACCGGCTCGACGTCCAGGTCGGCGGTCAACTCCAGGAACAGGTCCGACAGTTCGAGGCTCTTGGCGCGCACGGCGGCCGGGTCGGCCAGCTCCCAGACCTCCAGCGCGGCCTCCAGCGCGGCCAGGCCGAGGATCGGCGGGGTGCCGGTCAGGAAGCGGGTGACGCCCCCGGCGGGCCGGTAGTCCGGCTCGAAGTCGAACTGCCGGGCGTGCCCGAACCAGCCGGTCAGCGGCTGCCGGGCGTCCGCCTGGTGGCGGGCGGCGGCGTACAGGAAGGCGGGCGCGCCGGGGCCGCCGTTGAGGTACTTGTAGCCGCAGCCGACGGCGAAGTCGGCGCCCGCCGCGTCCAGTTCGATCGGCAGCGCGCCCGCGGTGTGGCACAGGTCCCAGACGGCGAGCGCCCCGGCGGCGTGGATCCGCTCGGTGACGGCCGCCATGTCCAGCAGTTCGCCGGTGCGGTAGTCGACGTGCGAGAGCAGCACCACGGCGGTCTCGGAGTCCAGCACGGCGTCCAACTGTGCGGCGGAGTCCAGCAGGACGGGCCGGGTGCCGGGGTGCAGGGCGCTCAGGCCGTCGGCGATGTACAGGTCGGTGGGGAAGGCGTGCCGCTCGGCGAGCAGCGCCGGGCGGCCGGGGCGCAGCCGCAGGGCCGCGCCGAGCACCTTGAACAGGTTGACCGAGGTGGAGTCGCAGACCACCACCTGGCCGGGCGCGGCGCCCAGCAGGTGCGCGCCGAGCCGGTCGCCGAGCCGGCCGGGCTGGTGGAACCAGCCGGCCTCGTTCCAGGACCTGATCAGCCCGGCGCCCCACTCGCCCGCCACCACCTTCGCCAGGTGGCCGGGGGTGCGGCGGGGCAGCGCGCCCAGCGAGTTGCCGTCGAGGTAGAGCACCCCGGCCGGCAGGTCGAACTCGGCGCGCAGGGCGTGCAGCGGGTCGGCGGCGTCCAGGGCCGCGCACTGCGCACGGGTGGGTGTCACGGCATTGCTCCCGGGGGTGCTCAGAGGTCGTTGCGGACGGACCACAGTTCGGGGAAGACGTCCTGGTCGGCGGACTGCTTGAGCCAGCTCAGGCCGCTGGACCCGCCGGTGCCGGGCTTGCCGCCCATGGTGCGCTTGACCGTGGAGTAGTGGCGCTGGCGCCAGCGGGTGACCCGCTCCGCGGTGTCCAGCAGCGCCTCGCCGAGCCGGACCAGGTCGGCCAGCTCCGGATCGGTGTAGACGGCCCGCCAGGCGGCCTCCACGGCCGCGTCGTGGCGGTGCCGGGCGGTCACCGGCTTCGCGGGTATCTCCAGGCCGCGCCGGGCCAGCACGGCCAGCGCCTCGTCGTACAGGCCCGGGGTGCGCAGCGCGGCGAACAGCGCGTCGTACTCGGCGGGGGAGTCCCGGTACATCTCCAGCAGGCCCTCGCTGCGGTTGCCGAGCAGGAACTCCAGCAGCAGGAACGCGGAGGACTGGAAGCCGGACGCCTCGCCCAGCACCGGGCGGAAGGCGTTGAACTCGGCGGGCGTCATGGCGGCCAGCAGGTCCCAGGAGCCGGTCAGCACGTCCTGGGTGTGCTGCCCGCGGCGCAGCGCGGCCAGCGCGGCGTCCAGGTCGTCGGCGCGCAGCGCGGCGCGGGCGGCGTCCCAGTCCCGGTGCAGCAGGTCGAAGAGCAGCTCCATCACCTGGGTGGTGACGATGAACGCGTACTCGGCGGGCTCCTTGCTGCGCGGCCGCTGCAACGCGTGCAACTCGGCCAGGTGCACGTACCGGGCGTAGGGGGTGGACGCGCCGGGGTCCTGTCCGCCGGCGCCCTGCTCGGGGCCGAACCGCAGGTGGGGACGGTGGGTCTGGCCGGTCATGGCCGGTACCTCCTCGGGTCCGCCCGCCCGGGGTGCGGCGGGCGCCACCCATTGTGCGGCGCCCGGCCCTGCTCTTGAATGGGCGTCGTAGCCCGGATGGGGGCATCCGCCTTTCGTTCGCGAGGCGTTCGGCCCCGATCGCCTGACGAACGTGAAGGAGCCGCCGTGGACGTGGTGGACCGCCTGCTGCTGGCCGAACTCCAGGCCGACGCGCGGCTCTCGTACAACGAACTCTCCCGCCGGGTGAACCTCTCCCCGCCCGCCGTCGCCGAACGGGTCCGCCGACTGGAGGCGGACGGCGTGATCACCGGCTACCACGCCCACCTGGCCCCGGCGAAGGCCGGAGCGGCGGTGATGGCCCTGGTCACGGTGGAGTGCTACGGGGTGCGCTGCCTGCTGCGCGACCCGGAGGTGGCGAGCTGGCCGGAGGTGTTCCAGCTGCACCGGGTCACCGGCGGCGCGTGCTGCGTGCTGCTGGTCGGGGTGCCGGACATGCCCTCGTTCGAGCGGCTGACCGACCGCCTCGGCGGCTACGGGCAGCCGACCAGCTCGATGATCCTGTCCAGCCCGGTGCCGTGGCGCCCGCTCAGCCCTTGAGGCGGGGTGTGCGACGGGGGGAGGGGGAGGGGTGGCTCAGGGGTCGGGGGCCGGGGGTCAGTAGCCGTTCTGGGACTCGGCGAGGTGGACGCCCAGGCTTTCCAGGCCGTAGAGGAACATCTCGACGCCGACGGCGGCCAGGAGGAGGCCGAGCAGGCGGGAGAGCACTTCGAGGGAGGTGCGGCGGCTGGCGCGGAGCAGGGGGGCCAGGAGCAGGACGCACAGGCAGTCGACGGCGATGACGGCCACGTACATGGCGGCGACGGTGGAGTGCCAGCCCAGGGTGTCGCGGGTGAGGGACTCGACCAGGAGGGCGGTGATCGCCAGCGGGCTCGCCACGTACGGCAGGAGCAGTTCGCGGATGCCGTCGGCGAGGGGGTTGGCGAGGTGTCCGGCCTCCCTGCCGCCGCCGAGGTGGACGCCCAGGACCAGGGCCACCGCGTAGATGAAGAAGATCACCCCGCCGGCGAGCTGGAGGGACTGGTCGGAGATGTGGAACAGCGCGGCCATGAAGTCCGCGCTGTAGGCCAGCACCAGGCCGGCCACGGCCGCGACCAGCGAGGAGACCAGGGTGAGTCTGCGCAGTTCGGCCGGGCTGCGGGTCTGGCTGAGCTGCGCGAAGGCGAGCAGCACCTTGGGCGGGCCGACCACGGCGAAGAAGGTGACGAAGACGGTGCTGAGGGTGATCGCCGACATGCGCCCATGATGGGCCGTCAGCGCAGCCGGACGGTGACGCCACCCTGGCGGAGCACGTCGAGGACCGCGTCGAAGTAGGAGCGCTCCTCCTCGTCCGGGCCGGTCACCCGGCGGGTCAGCGCCTGCGCGGAGACCATCGCCCGCTGCCAGACCAGGACGAACGGCGGTTCGGGGCCGAAGCCGCCGCGCAGGCAGTCGGCGAGGGCGTCCAGGTTGCGGCCGTAGTAGCCGTCGGGGGCCCGTACGGCGCGGCCGAGCTCCGCCCAGAAGGAGGGTTCGTCGGCGACCCGCTCGCCGTGCAGGACGTACTCGGGCTGCTGCGGTGCGGTGGGCATCGGGGGCTCCTGTCTGCCGGTGCGCGTCGCCCGGATGGCTCCGCCGGGTCGAGCGGGGCCGGTGCGCGCGCTGGGATGGGCCCCAAGTCTTCTCTTCCACACCAGGGGCAACACCATGACCAGTCTGCACCGCAAGGATCTCGGTCTGCTGGCGCTGCGCGCGGCCGTCGGGGGTGTCCTGTTCGCGCACGGGACGCAGAAGCTGTTCGGCTGGTTCGGCGGTGCCGGGCCGGAGGGCACCGCGCAGGCCATGGAGCACATGGGCTTCCTGCCGGGCGAGCGCAGCGCGCGGGCGGCCGGGCTGGGCGAGGCGGGCGGCGGCGCGCTGCTCGCGGTCGGCCTGGCCACCCCGGCGGCCGGCGCGGTCGTCGCCGGAACGATGGCGGGCGCGATCTCGGTGCACGCCCCGGCGGGCTTCTTCGCGCACGGCGGCGGCTACGAGTACCCGGCCCTGCTGGGTGCCTGCGGCCTGGCCCTGGGCGTGGCCGGGGCGGGCCGCTACTCGCTGGACGCCGCGCTGGGGCACCGGCTGGCCCGCCCCTGGGTGGGCGTGCTGGCGTTCGCGACCAGCGCGATCGGCGCGGCCTCGGTGGTGACGCGCCGGCAGGACGAGGTGCGCCGCCGGGAGGCCCGGGCCGCGGACGACGCGGCCCGCGAGGAGGGCACCGGGCTCTCCTGACCCCCGGCCCTGCCCACCTCCCGGCCCTGCCCACCCCCCGGCCCTGCCCACCCCCGGGCTCTCCTGAACCACCGGCTCTCCTGAACCACCGGCTCTCCTGAACCCCCCCCCGCGCCCGCAGGGCGTTCGCAACCGAAGGGACCTTCCGTTGATGAAGCGATCGATGCGGACCGCCGCCGGGTGGACGGCCGCCGTCCTGCTGGGCGGCACGGCGCTGGCCGGCTGCTCCTCGGACGGTTCGCCGTCCCCCGCGGCCTCCTCGGCGCTGGAGGGCGCCAAGTCGGCGGTGGCCTCGGCGGCCTCCTCGGCCACGGCGGCGATCGGTTCGGCCGCCGCCTCGCTGGGCGCCTCCGCGCAGGCCGCCGCGTCCTCGGCGCTGGCGAGCGTCAAGGGCGGGCTGGACGCGAAGGACGACGTGGCGCTGGGGACGGCCACCACCGGCTCGGACGGGAAGCTGTCGGTGCCGCTGACGGTCACCAACCACGGTTCCGACTCCGGCAAGTACACGATTCAGGTCAACTTCGACGACGGGTCGGGGAACCTGCTCGACGCGGTGGTGGTGAACGTCCCGGAGGTGGCCGCCGGCGCGTCCGCGCAGGCCACGGCGGAGAGCAACCGTTCGCTGGAGGGCAGTGTGACGCCCGTGGTGGCGAACGCGGTGCGGTACTGACCGGACACCGAACCTTAAGCGCGGCGTAAGCGTCAGATCCCGCTCTTGACGGCCGAGTTGGTCTAGTCCATTTTACTTGGCAGGTGCAGGGAGCCCCTGGGCCGGCGCCGGTGGTTTAGACCACCGGCGCCGGTTCGGCTTATCCGCACCCGGTGTTTGTGCAGGCCAAAGCTCGATTCCCCTGTCATGCCCAGGCCGTGTGACCCCACCTCGCACGGTTCGTGCCCGGTCTTGACAGGACCCCCACAACCAGGAGTCACGCAGCCATGCTTCGTTCCGTTTCCCCCCAGTCGCCTTCGCGGCGGCGGCCGAAGAGCTGGGCCGCGCTCGCGGCCGGCACCGCGGCCTCCCTGCTGCTCGGCGGCACCCTGGCGCTGACCGGCGGCACCGCCCAGGCGGCCCCCACCAACTCGACCGGCGCCCCGGCCACCAGCGGCGGCATCAAGGTCGCGTACTTCGACCAGTGGTCGATCTACTCGAACGCGTACTACCTCAAGACGATGCAGGACACGGGCGCCGCCGGGAAGCTCGACTACATCATCTACGACTTCGCGAACATCAACCCGACCACCCTGTCCTGTTTCGAGGCCAACAAGGCCGCGTCGCAGAACGAGGACGACCCCAACGCGGGTGACGGCGCGGGCGACTCGTTCGCCGACTACCAGAAGAGCTTCGGCGCCGACATCTCGGTCGACGGCGTGGGCGACACCTGGAACCAGCCGATCGTCGGCAACTTCAACCAGCTGAAGAAGCTGAAGGCGAAGAACCCGAACCTCAAGGTCCTGATGTCGATCGGCGGCTGGACCTACTCGAAGTACTTCTCCGACGCCGCGGCCACCGACGCTTCCCGCAAGAAGCTGGTGTCCTCCTGCATCGACATGTTCATCAAGGGCAACCTGCCCTCCGAGGGCGGCTACGGCGGCCCGGGCACCGGTGCCGGGATCTTCGACGGCTTCGACCTGGACTGGGAGTACCCGGGCGGCAACGGCCACACCGGCAACCACGCCTCCCCCAACGACAAGCAGAACTTCACCGCGCTGCTCGCCGAGTTCCGCAGCCAGCTGGACGCCCAGGGCAAGACCGACGGCAAGACCTACGGCCTCGCGGCCGCGGTCGGCGCCGGCCAGGACAAGATCAAGCAGGTCGAGACCGACAAGATCGGCCAGTACCTGACCTTCCTGGACATCATGACGTACGACATGCACGGCGGCTGGGAGGCCCAGGGCCCGACCAACCACCAGGCCCCGATCTACACCAACCCGAACGACCCGATGAACCCCGTTCCGGGCGGCAACGGCAAGTACTCGGTGGACGCGGCGGTCAAGGCGTACACCGTGGGTGACCCGCAGTACGGCATCCCCGGCGGCTTCCCGGCGAAGAAGATCAACGTCGGCATCCCGTTCTACTACCGCGGCTGGACCGGCGTCTCCGCCGGCACCACCCACGGCCTGTTCCAGAAGGCGTCCGCCCCGGCCCCCGGCGGCACCTACTCCGGCGGCGTCGCCGGCATCAAGATGTACAAGGAGCTGAACGGCTTCGTCGACAACCCGGCGTACACCTACTGGGACGACATCGCGAAGACCGCGTACTTCTACGACGGCACCACCTTCTGGTCCGGCGAGAACGCCCAGTCCATCCAGGCCAAGCTCGACTACGCGCACTGCAACGGCCTCGGCGGCTCGTTCATGTTCTCCATGTACGACCTGGGCACCCAGACCGCGCTGTTCGACAAGACGGTGAGCGCCACCAACGGCTCCGCCGCCTCCTGCCCGGCCGCCCCGACCCAGTCGGCCTCCCCGTCGGCCTCGGCCTCCGCCTCGCAGTCGGCCAGCCCGTCCGCGTCGGCCTCCGCCTCCGCCTCGACCTCCGCGTCGGCCTCGGCCTCGGCGTCCGCTTCCTCCTCCGCCTCGACCGGCGCCTGCGCCGGTGCCCCGAGCTGGAGCGCGGCCACCGTGTACGCCACCCCGACCAAGGTCTCCTGGAAGGGCCACTACTACACCAACAAGTGGTGGACCACCAACGAGGACCCGAGCCTGAGCGGCCAGTGGGGCGTCTGGACCGACAACGGCGCCTGCTGACCACTGACCGGCCGAGCTAGCACCCCGCGAGGGGCGTAGCACCCCGCGAGGGGCGCGAGGAGAGAGATCTCCCCGCGCCCCTCGTTCGCTTTTCCCGGCCGGCCCCCGCGGGGGGAGGGGGCGGCGGGTCAGCAGGTCAGGTCGTCGGTGCGGCCCAGTGCGTCCGGCTGGGTCTCCTCGATCCGGCGCAGCATCCTGGTCAGCATGGCGGCCAGCTCGGGGCGGGCCCCGCCCGCCACGTCCTGGAGCAGGTCGGCCTCGAAGACGGCGGCCATCCGCATCAGCTCCAGCCACTTGCCGCGGCCCTCGGCGGTCAGCTCGATGATCACCCGGACCCGGTTGGCCTCGTCGCGCTCCCGGGTGACCAGGCCCTCGGCGACCATCCGGTCGATCCGGTGGGTCATCGCGGCCGGGGTCAGGCCGAGCCGCTTGGCCAGCTCACCCGGGCCCAGCTGGTACGGGGCCCCGGCGAACACCAGGGCCTTGAGCACCTCCCACTCGGCGGAGGTGATGCCGAGGGTGGCCAGCTGGCGGCCGTACGCGACGTTCATCCGGCGGGCCAGCCGGGAGAGGGTGGAGACGATCGTCTCCACCTGCGGGTCCACGGTGGGGAATTCCCGCTGGTAGACGGCCACCTGTTCGGCGATGCCGAGCTCGGTGGCGGTCGGGGGCTCCGCTCTGCGTGCGCTCATGCGCCCATTCTCCCATGCAGGGTGCAGCCGTTAAGCCTTTGACGCCTTAGGCTTCGGATGGTAAGACTTTAGGTCTGAAATATTGCGGAGTAAAGGCCGGGCCGAGGGGCTCGGCCCGACGCACGTGAAGAGGGGTGTGCAGTGAAGGAGTGGGGCGGCCGACTGCGCCGCGTCCAGATCGGCAACGCGCTCAGCGCGTTCGGCAGCGGCTTCACCTTGCCGTACATGTTCGTGTACGTGGACCAGGTGCGCGGCCTCGGCGCCGCGGCGGCGGGCGCGGTGTTCACCGTGTTCGCGCTCGCCGCGCTGGCCGTGCTGCCGTTCACCGGCCGCGGCATCGACCGGTACGGGCCCAGGCCGGTACTGCTGGCCGGCACCGCGATGGCCGCCGCCGGCGCGTTCGCCTTCGGGCAGGCCGCGAGCACGCCCACGCTGCTGCTCTCCTCCTTCCTGTTCGGCGCCGGCGTCACCACCTGCCAGCCCGCCCTCGCCACGATGATCGTCCGCTGCACCGGCCGCGCCGAGCGCTCCCGCGCCTTCGCGCTCCAGTTCACCCTGGTCAACCTCGGCATGGGCATCGGCGCCCTGGTCGGCGGCCAGATCGTCGACACCGCCGACCCGGCCAGCCTGACCAGGCTGTTCACCATCGAGGCGGTGGCCTTCCTCGGCCTGGCCGCCGTCACCGGCACCGCGAAGATGCCCCCGGCGGCCGTCGAACCGGCCCCGGCCGGGAGCGCGGCGAAGAACGGTGGCGGGCTGCGGGCGATGGTCGCCGACAAGGCGATGCTGCGGCTGTGCGTCCTCGCCGGGCTGATCTTCTTCACCTGCTACGGGCAGTTCGAGTCCGGCGTCGCCGCGTTCGCCACCGACACCGTCGGCACCGCGCCCTCCACCCTCGGCCTGGCCATCGGCGCCAACGCGCTCACCATCGTGCTGCTGCAGATGTTCGTCGTCCGGATCACCGAGCGCCGCCGCCGCACCACCGCGATGGCCGCCGCCGGCGCGGTCTGGCTGGCCGCCTGGGGCACGGCCGCGGTCGCCGGGCTGATCCGCACCGAGGCGGTGGCCGCGACGGCCGCGATCGTCGCCGTCTACGCCCTGTTCGGCGTCGGCGAGTCGCTGCTCGCCCCCACCATGGGGCCGATCGTCGCCGACCTCGCGCCCACCCGGCTGCTCGGCACCTACAACGCCGGCTACGCGCTGGTGAAGCAGATCGCGGTCGCCGTCGGCCCCGCCGTCGGCGTCCTGCTGGTCGGCTCGGGGACGTGGCCGCTGTACCTCGCCGCGATGGCGCTGTGCACGCTGCTGATCGTCGCCCTCGCCGTCCGCCTGCGCGAGCACCTCACGCCCGCGCAGGACAACGTCCGGGTGCTGGCCGTGCAGCAGCACGAACTGCGCGAGCTCCAGACCGCGGCCTGAGCCCCTGGGCAGGTGCTCCGGGAGGAGTACCACCAGGGGCCCGGGGAACGGCGGGTCCGAGCTGCTGACGGCCGGAGCCCATCGGAGGTTCGTGCTGCTGCGTGTAGTAAACGGAACCGGAAGCCGATGCACGCTACGGCAGTGAACCGTCAGCAGACCCGGGCTCGCCGTTCCCCGAGCCCCTGTCGGGGCTCTCTCGTGGTTCTTATCGGGGGGCGGGTGGGGGGCACCAGTCGATCGGGGTCTCCACGCCCATGTGCCAGCAGTAGGCGACCTGGCCGCGCTGCTCGGGGGTGGCGCCGACCAGTTCCTCCGCGTGCGCGAGCCAGTCGAGCAGCCACTCGGTGAAAGCGGCCTCGCGGCCGTCCTCGGTGCGCAGCGGGTACACCTCGGCGTGGGCGGGGCGGTTGTCCATCCACATCGTGCCGCGCCGCGGGCCGGTGAGGGCCAGGCCCACGGCGGCCCCTTCGCCGCGGTCGGCGATGAACGCCAGGCCGGGGGCCGCTCCCGGGTGGGTGTTCCGCCAGCCCCAGCCGTGTTCGGTGCGGCGGAGTTCGTCGAGGAACCAGCCGCCCGCGCTGACCTGCAGCAGGTAGGCGCGGTAGTCGGGCGGGAAGGGTGCGCCGAGTTCGGCCTCCGCCTCGGCGACCTGCTGTGCGGTCAACGGCGGTGCGGTGGTGCCCTGTTCGGGGTCGCGTTCCAGCAGGGCGAGTACGCGGGCGCGGACGGCGGGCCAGTCGACGGCGGTCATGTCGCCGACCGTACCCGGCCGTCCGTGTCCGTGTCCGCGCCCGCGGGCGGTCAGCGGACGGTCAGCGGGCGATCGGCATCAGGAGGGAGAAGGTGTCGGTGCGGGCGGGGAAGCGGATGGCCAGCGGGCCGATCGGGCCGCCGAGTTCGAGGACGAGCTGTTCGGCGGTGCCGGCGGCCTCGAGGAGGTAGTCGCGGTTGACGTGGACCAGCAGGTCGGTGGGGGTGGGGGTGCCGGGGAGGGCGTCGGCGGGGGTGGCGGTCAGGGTGGTGGAGCCGGCGTCCTCGGGGAGGGCGCGCAGTTGGGCGGCGGTCAGGGTGATGCGGTGGGTGGGCTCCAGGCGGAGCAGGCGGCGGTAGTCGGGGAAGTCGGCCTCGGCGCGTTCGCCGGAGAGGGCGCGGCCGGCCGCCTGGACGGTGAAGTGGTCGCCGTCGAAGGTGAGTTCGGCTTCCTCGGCGTCGGCGAGCAGGGCCCGGGCGGCGTCCGCGAGGGCGGTGGGGAGGAGGGCGGAGGCGGGCGGGCCGTCCAGGGTGGCGGGGCAGTCGGCGACGGCCAGCCGGTAGCGGTCGGTGGCCACCAGGTGGAGCGCGCCGTCCTCCGCGTCCAGGAAGACGCCGGCGACGGCGGGCAGCGCGGCGTCGGCGGGGGCGGCGAAGCGCACCGCGTCCAGGGCGGCGGCCAGGGCGGGGGCGGGGACGGTCAGGCGGGTCTGCGGCACGGGGAACTCCCGGGAGTCGAGGAGGGCACGGACGGTGGAGAGCTCCCGGCGGGCGTCGGTCAGGCCGTCCTCCAGGCGGCGCAGGTGCGCGTCCAGTTCGGCCCCGGCCTCGGCGGGGGTGCCGGTCAGCACCCGGGTGATCCCGGCCAGCGGCATGCCGACCCGGCGCAGCCGGGCCAGCAGCCGGGCGTCCGGCAGCTGTTCGTCCGCGTACCAGCGGTACCCGGTGTGCGGGTCGACGGCGGCGGGGACGAAGACGCCCGCGCCGTCGTAGAACCGCAGGGCGCTCACGCCCAGGCCGCTGGCCCGGGCCATCTCGCCGATGCTGCGCATGGTGCTCTCCACGGGGTTGACCCTGGTCCCTCGACCTGGTCGAGGGTCAACCGTAGCGGTGCGGCGTGCGCGGGGGAGAATGCTCCGGGCACCCTGGTCCGGCGCCCGCGAGGGCTCGCGGCCGCAGGCTAGGATGCGGACATTGCGGACAAGTCGTCAACTGCGGTCGAACGGGGAGGGCATGGCGCTGGCGGTAGTGGAGCAGCGGCAGCAGCGGGAGCGGGAGACGGTGCGCGCCGCGCCGGCGAAGGACAGGTACCGGTGGTGGGGCCCGCTGGCGGTGGCCGTGTTCGCCGGGGTGCTGCGGCTGTGGAACCTCGGGTACCCGCACGCCTTCGTCTTCGACGAGACGTACTACCCCAAGGACGCCTGGTCGCTGTGGCACGCGGGCTACGAGACGTCCTGGCCGGACAACGCGAACCAGTTGATCCTGGGCGACCCCCAGGTCATCCCGATGGGCAGGGCCGCCGCGTTCATCGCGCACCCGCCGCTCGGCAAGTGGGTCATCGGCCTGGGCACCCACTTCTGGGGCCTGCACCCCTTCGGCTGGCGGATCGCCGTCGCCGTGCTCGGCACGCTCAGCGTGCTGATGGTGGCCCGGATCGGCCGGCGGCTGTTCCGCTCCACCCTGATCGGCTGCGCCGCCGGGCTGCTGATGGCCGTCGACGGCCTGCAGTTCGTGATGAGCCGGGTCGGCCTGCTCGACGGCGTCTCCGCGTTCCTGGTGCTCGGCGCGTTCGGCGCCCTGCTGGTCGACCGCGACCGCACCCGCGAACTGCTGCGCGCCGCCCGGGCCGAGGGCGGCCGGGCCGCCGACGAGGTCCGCCTCGGCCTGCGCCCCTGGCGGCTGACCGCCGGCGTGCTGCTCGGCGCGGCCTGCGCCGTCAAGTGGACCGGCGCGCCCGCGCTCGCCGTGTTCACCGTCCTCGTCCTGCTCTGGGACCGCGCCGGGCGGCGCGCCGCCGGGGCCCGGCACCCCTGGCGGTCGATGCTCCGGCGCGACCTGTGGCCCGCCGCCGTCTCGATGCCGCTGGCCGCGCTGGCCGCCTACCTGCTGTCCTGGAGCGGCTGGCTGGCCACCGACGGCGGCTACGACCGGCACTGGGCGGACGGGCGGGGCGGGGCCTTCGGCTGGGTGCCCGCGCCGCTGCGCAGCCTGTGGCACTACCACTCCGAGATCTGGCACTTCAACACCAACCTGCACGACCCGCACACCTACCAGTCCAACCCGTGGAGCTGGCTGATCCAGGGCCGCCCGGTCTCCATGTACTGGGAGCAGCTGAAGGCCGGCGAGAAGGGCTGCACCGCGCCCGACGGCTGCGCAAGCCAGATCCTCGCGCTGGGCACCCCGTTCCTGTGGTGGACGGCCTGCTTCGCGCTGGCGTACGCGCTCTACCGCTGGTTCTTCCGGCGGGACTGGCGCTCCGGCGCGATCCTGGCCGCCGTCGCCGCCGTCTACCTGCCCTGGTTCCGGTACCAGGAGCGCACCGTCTTCTCCTTCTACATGGTCGTGCTGACGCCGTTCCTGTGCCTGGCCGTCGCGCAGATGCTCGGCGCGATGCTCGGCCCGGAGGGCAGCACGCCCGCCCGGCGGCGCTGGGGCGCGGCCGGGGCCGGGCTGATCGTGGTCGCGGTCATGGGATGCTTCGCGTTCTTCCTCCCGCTGTACACCGCGGAGGTCATCCCGATGTCCGATTGGCACACCCGGATGTGGTTCATCAGTTGGATCTGACGCCGCGATGAGCCTCCCCGTCGCCGCGGGCGGTGCCCGACTGCTGCCGGTCACCCCGGCGTTGGGCGCCGCCTGCGCGGTGCTGCTGGCCGTCGCCGCCCTGGTCGCCGGGCGCGGCGGCCTCGGCCACGGCCGGGCGGTGCTGCGGGCCGGGCTGCGGGCGGCCGCCCAACTGGCCCTGGTCGCACTGGTGATCGCCTGGGTGGTGCGCTCGCTGTGGGCGTCCGCGCTGTTCGTGCTGCTGATGTTCGCCGTCGCGGTGCGCACCGCCGGGCGGCGGATCGGCGAGGGCGGGCGGGCACGGGGCGAGGGACGCGGTTCCACCGGGCGGTGGGAGTGGGCGTGGGCGGCGGTGCCGATCGCCGCCGGGGTGCTGCCCGTCCTGCTGCTGCTCGCCGCGACCGGGCTGCTGCCCGCCAAGGGCATCACCGTCATCCCGGTCGCCGGGATCCTGATCGGCGGGGCGCTCACCGCGACCTCGCTGGCCGGGCGCCGGGCGCTGGACGAACTGCGGGTGCGGCACGGCGAGGTGGAGGCCGCGCTCGCGCTCGGCTTCGAGGACCGGGACGCCCGGCTGGAGGTCTGCCGGACCGCCGCCGCGACCTCGCTCGTCCCCGCCCTCGACCAGACCCGTACCGTCGGCCTGGTCACCCTGCCCGGCGCGTTCGTCGGCATGCTGCTCGGCGGGGCGACGCCCGTGCAGGCCGGGGCGGTGCAGCTGTTCGTGCTGGTCGCGCTGCTGGCGGTGGAGGCGGTCGCGGTGACGGCGGTGCTGGAGCTGGTCGGCCGGGGGCTGGTCGGGGCCGCCCCCGGCGCCCGGTAGGCACTGCCCGTTGTTGAAGGGAAGCAGCCCTCCACCGGACCGTCGACACCCCGGCCCGTCCCTCGTGGACCGCCCGGTGCCCGGGGCACCCTGCGGGGTGTCGGCGAGACCTTCGGCCGCAGTGCTGTGACCATGAACCAGTGCTGCCGGGCCGAGGCGTCCCCTGCTGCGGGCGGCTCCGGGCGCCGGCGGCCCCGAGACGGAGAGAACCCCGCCACCAGGGGGCACCTCCCAGCCCCCCGGGGCTGGGGGAGAACAGCCTGACCATCGCCGCGCTGACGTTCGGCATCGTCTTCCTCGCCGAACTCCCGGACAAGACCGCCCTGGCCAGCCTGGTCCTCGGCACCAAGTACCGGGCCGGCTACGTCTTCGCGGGCATCGCCGCCGCGTTCGCCCTCCAGGTCGGCCTGGCACTGGCCGCCGGCAGCCTGCTCGCCCTGCTGCCGCACCGCTGGGTCGAGGGCATCACCGGCCTGCTGTTCCTCGGCGGCGCCGCCATGCTGCTGTGGCACAAGGAGGACGAGGACGACGGCGCCGAGGGCAGGGAACCCGCGAACCACTCCTTCTGGAAGGTCGCCGGCACCAGTTTCGCCATCGTCGCGGTCGCCGAGTTCGGCGACCTCACCCGGATCACGACCGCCGACCTCGCCGCCGAGTACAGCGACCCGCCGGCCGTCGGACTGGGCGCCTGGCCGGCGCTGTGCGCGGTCGGCGGCGTCGCCGTCGTGGGCGGGCAGAAGCTGCTCCAGCACGTGCCGATGAAGGTCATCGTGCGGGTCGCCGCACTGGCGATGATCGTGCTGGCGGGCTGGAGCCTGCTCAAGGCGGTCACCGGCTGACCCGGTGCCGGTCGCGCGCGGCGTGCCTCAGCAGTCCTGGCCCCGCGGCGTCGCGGCCAGCGCGGCCTGGGTCGCCGCGTCGTAGACGCCGTCCTGGTACTGCTTGGGCTTGCCGTCGCCGAACAGGTCGTGCTGGACCCCGGACAGGATCTGCCGGGTCCAGTCGCCGAAGCCCACCTGGCCGCTACGGGTGCGGTCGATGGTCAGCGGCCCGATCCGGTCGCACCGGTACGCCATCAGCGCCTGCTGCATCTGCACCACCTCCGGGCCGGTGTCGCCGAACTTCAGCACCTTGCCGGCCGGCGGCGGGGTGCTGGACGGCGCGGCCGGGCTGCTCGGCGCGGGCGGCGCCGCGGCGGTCGGGGCGGCCGCGGCCTTGCTGGTCGCCGCCTGGGTCGGGCGGGACGCGGCGCGGGACGGCGAGGGGCTCTCCTCCGGCGAGGCCGGGGCGGAGGACTCGACGGTCGGCGACGGCCCGGCGGGGCTCGGCGTCACCTCGGCCGGGGCGGTCACCGCCGGGCCGGTCGGTGCGGGCAGCGTGTTGTCCACCTTGGTCGGCCCGCCGGAGGACACCATCATCGCCAGCGCCACGCCCAGCGCGGTCACGCCGACCGCACCGCCCGCGATCACCAGCCGCCGGCGGTCGGCGCTCTGCCGCCGCTGCTCGCGCCGGTCGGCCCGGCTGACCGGGTCGGCGTCGTCGTCCTCGCGGAAGGTGAACATGCCGAGGTCGGCGGCCGGCCCCTCGGGCCACTGCCGGCCGTCGGGTCCGTCACCGCCGTGCTGCTGGTCGTGCTGCTGGTCGTGCTGTTGGCCGTGCTGTTGGTCGTGCTGTTGGCCGTACTGCTGCTCGAACTCCTGGCCGTGCTGGCCGAGTTCGAGCAGCTGGGTGGCCTCGGCACCGGCGGGCGGCGGCACCGGCGGGTAGTCGGCCGGGACGGGCTGCGGCGCCACCGGGCCCAGGGTGAGCGGCATGGTCCGCTCGACCGCCGGGACCGGGGCCGGGACTGGGGCGGGGGCCGGGCCGGGGGCCGGGGCCGGGCCGGTCGGCGGGATCGGGACGAAGCGGCCCGGCGCGCCCTGCGCGGGGATGCTGTCCTGCGGCGGGCCCTGCGGTGGGGCCTGCTGCGGCGGGACGGGCGGCAGCAGCTGGGTCGCCGCGGCGTCCGGGTGCGGCGGCGCGGCGGGCGCGGCGGGCTGCGGCGGGCCGAACGGGCTGGCGGACTGCGGGACGTGCGGGGCCCGGTTCGGCGGCGGGGGCGGGGTCGCGCCGGGCGGGGGCGGCGGCCCGGTGATCGGCTGCACGGCCGGGGGCCGGGCGGCGGACGTCGGCACGGCCACCGGGGGAAGGGTGCTCGGGGGCGCGGCGACCGGCTGCACCGGGGGCGGGCCGATCCGGGTGGCGAACGGGTCGCCCGCCGGGCCGCCGGGCTCCACCACCTGCGCCCCGGCCACGTACGGCCGGACCAGCGGCGGGCCCTCCAGGTGGGGGAGGACCGCGGTCTCCTCGGCCGCGGAGACGGCGTCGCAGGCGCAGCTGCCGGCCGTGCGTGGGGTACCGCAGCGGGGGCAGAACTCAGCCGGCATGGGCCGGTCCTCCTCGGGTCGGAATCGAACGGGGTGATTATGCAGGAGCAATCCCCGGGGCGACAGGGACGGCCTGACCCGGGCCCGCTTCCCGCCCGGTTCGGCACTGTTTGGGGCGGTTTCCGGTGGCTCCCGCGCCCGCTTCCCGCGCCCGTTCCCCGCCCGGCCGGGCCGCCCCGGCCGCCCCGGCCGGCCGCACGGGGGCTCAGCCCTCCGCGTCGGTGCCGGGGGCACCGGCCTGTTCGCGGAACTGCTGCGGGCTGATCCCCCGGACCCGCTTGAACGCGGCGCTGAGGGCGAACCCGCTGCCGTAGCCGACCCGGCGGGCGACGGCGGCCAGGGTGGCGTCCGGCTCGGCCAGCAGGTCGGCGGCCCGAGCCAGCCGCCACTCGGTCAGGTACGCCATCGGGGACTCCCCGACCAGCTCGGTGAAGCGCCTGGCCAGCGCGGCCCGGGAGGCCCCGCACTCCGCCGCCAGCACCTGCACCGTCCAGGTCCGGGCCGGGTCGGCGTGCAGCAGGCCCAGGGCGCGGCCCACCAGCGGGTCGGCGTGGGCCCGGTACCAGGCCGGGGCCCGGCCCTCGTCCCGGGCGAACCAGCAGCGCAGCGCGGAGATCAGCAGCAGGTCCAGCAGCCGGTCGAGCACCGCGTCCTGGCCCGGCTCGTCCAGGCCGATCTCGCTCTCCAGCAGCGCCGGCAGCGGCGAGCTCCACTCCCCGGCGTCCAGCCGCAGCACCGGCGGCAGCGCCCGCAGCAGCCGCCCGCTGACCTCGCCGTGCAGCTGGTACGTGCCGCTGAGCAGCACCGTCGCCGCGTCCCGGTCGGTGCCCCAGGTGCGCACGCCCTGGTCGAGCTCCTCGCACATCCGCTCGCCGCCGACGGTGGTCGACACCTGCCCCGGGTGGATCACCACCTGCGGGGGCGTTCCCGGCAGGTCCGCGACGGTGTACGGCTCCGGGCCGCGGACGATCACCAGGTCGCCGGGGTGCAGCGGCACCGGTTCCGCGCCGTCCGGCACGACCCAGCCGGTGCCGCGCACCGTGGTCAGCACCGTCAGCGGCGCCCGGTCCTCGATCCGCAGCGACCACGGCGGGTCGAACACCGAGCGCAGCAGGAACGCCCCGCTCGCCCGGGGGCCGGTCAGCAGGGCGGAGAGCGCGTCCATGGCCGCCAGGGTAGCCGGGGCCTTTCGGGGCGGTGGACGCGGGCGCATGCGGGCGAGCGTCCGAACCATGGATCTTGGCCCGCCGGACCGGTTGACTGGAGGGCATGACGACACGAACGGGGGTTCACGGCATGGCAGTTCTCCGTACGGCGACGCTGATCGGCGCGGTCCTGCTGACCGGGCTCAGCGCCGGGCTCTTCTACTCCTACGCCTGCTCGGTGATGCCGGGCCTGGCCAAGGCCGACGACCGGGTCTTCGTGGAGACCATGCAGCGCGTCAACACGGCCATCCTGAACGGCTGGTTCATGCTGAGCTTCCTCGGCGCGCTGCTGCTGATCGCCGCCGCGGGCCTGCTCCAGTGGCGCGGCGGCGACCGCACCGTCCTGCTGTGGATCGCCGCCGCCGCCGTGCTGTACCTGGCGATGCTGGTGATCACCGGTGCGGTCAACGTCCCGCTCAACGACAAGCTCGCCGCCGCGGGCGACCCCCGCACGCTCGCCGACCCGGCCGCCGTCCGCGCCGCCTTCGAAGACACCTGGGTCCGCTGGAACCTGGTCCGGGCCGTCACCTCCACCGCCGCCTTCGGCTGCCTGATCGGCGCCCTGGCCCGCGCGGCCTGACCGGGGCGTCCTGAGCGGGGCGTCCTGAGCGGCCGGGAGCGCCACCTCGATGGAGAACGAGGACGTGCGCGGCGACCTCACCCCGTAGCTGCCGCAATGGAGTTGCCGGGGTCGACCAGCCGGACGTGCTGCGTGCCCTGCGCCGGAGTGGCGGTCAGGCCGAAGCGTTCGACGCCCGGACGCCGGACGAACTTCCCCTCTGTGGTGCCGAGTTGGTCGGCGATCGGTTTCACCACCGCCTCGCCGCCGTACGCCGGCCCCGCGGCGCGAGCACCACCCCGCCCGACCGGTGCCCGCACCCGCCATCGCCGACCGGGGCGGCGCTACAGCAGGGCGGCGTTCCGGTCCGTACTGGTGCCGATCTCCAACACCCGCTGCTCATGCGCGACTTCGAGTGCCGTCGGCTTCGAGAACGCTACGGCGGGCGTCGAAATCGACGAACTCGGCTGCTGTCTCGACGGGTTGTTGCTCCGTCGCCGCTGGGCCGGCCCTTGGCCGTTGGAGGTGTTCCGGCCCTCGTCGCCGCCCCGCCGCCGTGCTTGCCGTCGAGCGTGGGCGACGCACCTGGTGCCGCCCGGCCGGGCGGGTTCCGGTGGTGCTGCTGTGAGGTGAGGCAGGATGGCCGGTATGAGCGTAGTGAAGATCAACGTGCTGACGGTTCCAGTTGAGCAGCGGGAGGTGCTGGAGCAGCGGTTCGCCTCGCGGGCCGGTGCGGTGGAGGGGTCGGACGGGTTCGAGTGGTTCGAGTTGCTGCGGCCGGTGGAGGGGACGGACCAGTACCTGGTGTACACGCGGTGGCGGGACGAGGAGTCGTTCCGGGCGTGGATGGAGGGGCCGATGAAGGCCGCGCACCAGGGCGGGGGCGGGGGCGGGGGCGAGCGTCCGCGCCCGGCGGCCAGTGGGTCCCAGGTGTGGTCGTTCGAGGTCGTGCAGCAGACGGGGCCGAAGGCGTGAGGGAGTAGTTGGGCGTGAGGGCCGGTCCGGGGGAGGGCCGGCCCTCGCGTTTGAGGCGGGCCGCGGGGATTTGTCAGCCGAACGTGTCGTCACGCTCCGGGGTAGCCGGGCGGCGACGGCCGGGGCATCGGTGCTGTTCGGAGCGGTGGCGCGTTCCGCCGGGTGGCGTCCCGGTGACACCGGGGGCGGACCGGGCGGGAGGAAAGGGGCGAAGTGCGGTACCGGGCCGGTTTGTTCGGCCCGGTGGTGTGCGAAAGGCTTCCGGTCGGACGGGCGGCCCCCACGGGGCGCGGCCCGGAGGGAGGGCCGTGGGCCCGCCCCGCTGAGGACCGCGCTCCCGGAGGAACGATGATCGAAGCGACGCTCTCCGCAGTCCCGGGGCTCTTCCCCGCCTTCGCCGTGCTCGGCCTGCTCCTCGGCGCCGCGGCCTACTGGCAGGCCCGGCGCCGCGAGTGGCCGCCGGTCGCCGCCGTGCTGCTCGGCCTGTCGCTGGCCGGGGAGCTCGCGGCCACGCTGACCCCGACCGGATACTCGTCGGCGCGGGTGAACTGCACGATCGGCTCCGGGGTCTGGGTCACCGTCACCGGTACGCAGGGGCTGATGAACATCGCCCTGTACGCGCCGCTGGCCTTCTTCGGGGTGCTGGTGCTGCGGCGCCCGCTGACCGTCCTCGCGGCCTGCACGGTCCTCTCCGCCGCGACCGAGCTCTGCCAGACCGCGCTGGGCACCGGCCGGGCCTGCGACAGCGCGGACTTCGTCGACAACGGGCTCGGCGCGTTGCTCGGCACGGTCGCCGGGGTGCTGGGGGCGTGGCTGCTGCGCCGCAGGTTGGCGCCGGTGCGCCGGGACGGCCTGCACTTCCTGACCACGGCCGGGAGCGGGCTCGCGGCCGTCGCGGTCGTCGTGTGGCTGTACGTGCCGCTGTACCGGGACGAGACCGGCTTCAGCGGGCGCCCGTCCATGGACGACTCGTACCAGCAGACGGAGGCGATCAACGAGATCACCCCCAGGCTGTTCGGCCCGGATACGCGGATCTCGACCATCCAGAGGGTGCCCGACCCGGAAGGTTCACCCGGCCTGGGGCTGAAAGTCAGCACCTACGGCGGCGAGTTCCAGCTGGAGTGGCCGAGCAGGCACCTGCTGATGAGCGCCGCCGCCGACCACGAGGTCGACCCCGGGCCGCTGACCCAGGACCAAGTCCTCGAGGCCGGGGCCGACTTCGCGTCCGTCTGGTTCGCCGAGCTGCTCCCGGGCGCCACCCCGACGCTGGAGCCCACCGGCGGCGAGGGCGGCGCGTACGTGGTCACCTACCGTCGCCACAACGCCGACGGCGTGCTGATGCCGATGCGGGTCGACGTCACCGTCTCCACCTCCGGCCGGGTGATGGCGTCCGCCGCGCGTTGGGACGCCGATCCGCAACTCCCGCACCCGGTGGTCGGGGTGGAGGCGGCGGAGGCACGGGCGGTGGCGGACGTGCCGGGTGCGCGGGCGGACACCGCGTTCCTGGTGGCCGAGCAGGTCGACGGGCAGTGGCGGCCGTGCTGGGCGGTCAACCTGGTGGGGGCGGGGAAGGACGGCGCGGCGGCGGTCGGGTTCGTCGACGCGGTCACCGGGCAGGTGGTGGCCCACCAGGGGTGAGACCCCGGGGGTCGTTCAGGCCGGAGGGCCGGTGCGGCGGGGGCGGCGGGGGCGTTGTGTGCGGCGGAGCAGCTGGTGGAGGCAGACGTGCAGCCCGTCGCCCTCGTGGTCCACGTGGCGCATCCACGGGGTCGGGTTGAGGAGGGCGGCGAGGTCGGCGGAGGCGGAGGCGTCCAGGAAGGCCCGCAGGTCGTCGGGGACGGGGCCGTCGGTGAGGCACAGCCAGGACAGGGCCGCGCAGAACCTGACCTCGACGGGCCGGGCGGGGTCCCGCCACCAGGCGCGCATCAGCTCGACGGCGGCCGGGGGGCGCTCCTCCACGGCGAGCTGGCCGATCGACAGGACCAGGCAGGCGCGCACCGCGGGGTCGTCCTCGACCCGGAGCCGGGCGTGCAGGAGCGCCACGACCGGATCCGACCGGCCCGACACGGCGGCCAGGGCGTGGGCGGCGCACTCCCGCACCTTCGGATCGGGGTCGGCGAGCAGCGGCAGCAGCAGGTCGGCGTCCAGCGCCAGGGCGTGGCGGGCGGCCTGCGCCGACCAGTTCCGCAGGTAGCCGGACGCTTCGAGGGCGGGCGGGTCGTCGGGGTGGGCCACGTGCAGCAGGTCGGTGCCGGTCAAGCCGCCGTAGGGCTGGGACCGGGCCAGGTTCGCGGCGAGCAGGAGCAGTCCGGCGCGGTGGAAGGGGTGCGTGACGGCGATGCGGATCAGGAAGGGGACGGCCAGGGCTCCGGGTGCACAGCCCGCGCCGTGGGGCAGCAGGGTGGTCCACAGCCACCCGAGGGCGATGAGCGACTCCCGCTCGTCACCGGTACGGGCCCGCTCCAGTCGGCCGGGCACGTCGTCGGCGGGCCCGTGGGTGTGCTGGAAGCGGGCCCAGGGCACGGCGGCGTAGTCGAGGCGGTCCTTCGCTTCGACCGGCATCCGGGCCAGCACGGTACGCACGTCCTCTGCGGTTCCGGCGTGGAACTCCGGGCCGCCCTCGTCCCGCAGGCGTGGAACGCCCGGTCCGCCCTGCCAGCCCATCGCGCGCCTCCCCTCCGGGCGCCGCGTCCCGGTCGGGCGGCGCCGATGACGACGACCGTACCCGGGAGGACGGGCTCCGGGAGGGGCCTCAGCGGAAGGCGGCCCGGCGGGTGGCGCGGCGCAGGGTGCGCAGCAGGGGGCCGCCGACGGTGAGGCAGAGGACGGCGGTGAGGGCGGCGCGGGAGAGGTCCCAGCCGAGGGAGGTGGTGAGGCAGTAGAGGAGGAAGCGGGCGAGGTTGGCGGGCAGCGGGTCGCCGGGGACGAAGGAGATCGACAGGCCCAGGCCGCCGATGTAGGGCCAGCCCTGGAGGTTCATGACGGTGCCGTAGCCGACCGAGGCCAGCACGCCGTACGCGGCGAGCATCAGCAGTTCGGGGCGGCCGCGCAGCCGGGCGGCGCCGGGCAGGAGGCCCGCGCCGAGGCAGACCCAGCCCATGGTGAGCATCTGGAACGGCAGCCACGGGCCGACGCCGCCGGTCAGCAGGGCGGAGGCGAACATGGTGAGCGCGCCCAGCACGAAGCCGAAGCCGGGGCCGAGGGCGCGCCCGGCCAGCACCATCAGGAAGAACATCGGCTCCAGGCCGGCGGTGCCCGCGCCGAGCGGCCGCAGCGCGGCGCCGGCCGCGGCGAGCACGCCGAGCATGGCGACGGCCTTGGCGTCCAGACCGGGGGCGCCGGTGGCGTCGCGGTTCTCGGAGAGCTGGGCGACCAGGACGGCCAGCAGCAGCGGCATCAGCAGGGCGAACAGCCACGGCGCGTCGGCGGAGTGGCCGACCAGGTCGGACTCGCGGGAGGCGAGCAGCGGCCAGCCGAAGGAGGCGACGCCGATCGCGGAGACCAGGCAGAGGAACAGCAGCGAGCGCCGCCCGAGCGGGACGGGACGGGTGAGGGCGGGGGCGGGGGCGGGGGCCCGAACGGCGGCCGGATCGGGTGCGGGCGCGGAAGCGGGCGGGGTCACGGCGACGGCTCCTCGGCGAGGGCCGCGAGGGCGGCGGCCGCCTCGGGGACGGTGAGGTACGGCGGGAGGATCTTCGCGGTCTGCGGGGCGAAGGTCGGGGAGGCGAGCACGACCTCGGGGGTGGGGCCGTCGGCGACGATCTCGCCCTCGGCCAACACGGCGGTGCGGTGGGCGAGTTCGGCGGCGAGTTCGACGTCGTGGGTGGCCAGCAGGACGGCGTGGCCGGCGGCGGCGAGGCCGCGCAGGACGGTGACCAGGCGGGCCTTGGCGGCGTAGTCGAGGCCGCGGGTGGGCTCGTCGAGCAGCAGGACGGGTGGGCGGGCGGCCAGCACGACGGCCAGCGCGAGGGTGAGCCGCTGGCCCTCGGAGAGGTCGCGCGGGTGCCGGTCGTCGGCGACGCCGGGCAGCAGGTCGGCCAGCAGGGCGCGGCAGGTGCCGGGTTCGGCGCCGGCGTCCCGGTCGGCGGCGGCGCACTCCTCGGCGACGGTCTCCGCGTACAGCAGGTCGCGCGGGTCCTGCGGGACGAGTCCGACCGAGCGGATCAGCTCCTTGGGGCGGGACTTGTGCGGGGTCAGGCCGTTGACCCGGACGGTGCCGGAGTCGGGGGCGTGCAGGCCGACCAGGGTGCCGAGCAGGGTGGACTTCCCGGCGCCGTTGCGTCCCATCAGGGCGGTGATCTGCCCCGGGGCGAGGGCGAGTTCGACGCCGCGCAGCGCCGGGACGCGTCCCCGGGAGACCACCAGGCGGCTCACGGTGGCGACCGGTTCGGCCGGGGGCGGGGTCGACCTGGGTGCGGGCGGCGGGAGTTGCCCGCGCAGCGGGGCCGCGCGGCGGCGGGCGTCGCGGACGGTGAGCGGCAGCGGCGTCCAGCCCGCCCGCAGCCCGAGCTCGACCACCGGCGGCCGGACCGGCGAGCGGGCCATCAGCGCGGCCGGGTCGCCCAGGACGGGCGGCTCGCCGGGGCCGGGCAGCAGCAGCACCTGGTCGGCGTACTGGACGACCCGCTCCAGGCGGTGTTCGGACAGCAGCACGGTGGTGCCCAGGTCGTGCACCAGGCGCTGCAGGACGGCCAGCACCTCCTCGGCGGCGCCCGGGTCCAGCGCGGAGGTCGGCTCGTCCAGCACCAGCACCTTCGGGTGGACGGTCAGCACCGAGCCGATCGCCACCCGCTGGCGCTGCCCGCCGGAGAGCGAGGACAGCGCGCGGCCGCGCAGCTCGGCCAGGCCCAGCAGGTCGAGGGTCTCCTCGACCCGGCGGCGCATCACGGCCGGGGCCAGGCCCATCGACTCCATGCCGTAGGCGAGTTCCTCCTCGACGGTGTCGGTGACGAAGTGCGCGGCCGGGTCCTGTCCGACGGTGCCGACCACGTCCGCGAGGTCGCGCGGCCGGTGGGTGCGGGTGTCCCGCCCGGCCACCGTGACCCGGCCGGTCAGGGTGCCGCCGGTGAAGTGCGGCACCAGGCCGCAGACGGTGCCCAGCAGGGTCGACTTGCCGGAGCCGGACGGGCCGACCAGCAGGCACAACTCGCCCTCCGGGACGGTCAGTTCGACGCCGGACAGGGCCGGTGCGGACGCGTCGGCGTACTGCACGCCGACCTGCTCGAAAGTGATCACCGGGTGCTCCGGGGCGGCTCGGGTACGGGAAGGGCGGACGCGCCGGTCCGGGCGGGGGCGGTCACCGGGTGCTCCGGGGCGGCTCGGGGGTGGTGAAGGCGGGGAGCAGGCCGACCAGTACGGCCAGGGCGGGCAGCAGCGGCAGGGTGGGCGGGGTCGGCGGGACGACGGTCGGGGTGAGCGCCTCGGGCCAGCGGCCCGCGTACCAGATCAGTGCCGCCGCGACCAGCGCGCCCGAGGCGGCGGTCAGCCACTCCGGCAGCGCCCACGGGTCCGGCCGGTAGCGGGTCCGGACGCTGCGCCGACCGCCCAGCACCAGGCCCGCGCCCGCCGCGCCGGCGCCCGCCAGCAGCACCGGCAGCGCCCACGGGTGGCTGCCCGCGGTCAGCAGGCCGTACGTCGCCGAGCACACCGCCAGCAGCCCCGCCAGGGTCAGCGCCCCCGCGGTGCGCACCACCCGGCGCGGGACGGCGGCCGTCCGGCCGAAACCGCGGGTGTCCATCGCCGCCGCCAGCGCCACCGAACGCTCCAACGCGCCCTCCAGCACCGGCAGTCCGACCGACAGCACCGCCCGCACCCCCCGGTCGGAACGCCCGCGCAGCCGGCGCGCCGCGCGCAGCCGCCGGACGTCCGCCACCAGGTTCGGCGCGAAGGTCAGCGCCACCACCGCCGCCACGCCCGCCTCGTACAGCGCGCCCGGCAGCGAACGCAGCAGCCGCGACGGCGAGGCCAGCGCGTTCGCCGCGCCCACGCACGCCAGCAGCACCGCCAGCCGCAGCCCCTCGTACAGCGCGAACAGCACCCCCTCCAGCGTCACCGCGCCGCCCAGCCGGACGCCCTGCGCCCAAGCGGGCAACGGGACGTGGGGCAGCGTGAACAGGACGTGGGTGCCGCCGACGGGGGAGCCCAGCAGCACCGCGAACACCATCCGGGCGGCCAGCACCAGCAGGCCCAGCCGCAGGAACGCCGCGTACGAGCGCGCCCAGGGGGCGTCACCGCGCCGGGCCGCGACCACGAAGCCCGCCACCGCCAGGATCAGCAGCAGGAGCACCGGATTGGTCGTCCGGCTGGCCGCCGCGGCCAGGCCCAGCGACCACAGCCACCACGCCCCCGGGTGCAGCTGCCGGGAGAGCGCCCGGCTGTGCGCGGCCGCCGGACGGGTCGCCGGACGGGTCGCCGGACGGGCCGCCGTACGGGACGAACGGCCTTGCGGGGAACGGGAGTCGGCGGCCCGGCGGGAGGCGGACATGTTCAGCGGGTGCGGCGGCGACGGGCCTGCCAGACCGCGCCCGCACCCAGCAGCAGCACCGCGCCGACGCCGGCGAACAGGCCCACGCTCGGGCCGCCGTCGCTGCCCGAACCGCCCGAACCGCCGTCGGCGGTCGAGGAGTTCGCGCCCGCCGCGGCCTGCTCGCCGCAGCCCGCGCGCGGGTACCCGGCGATCGAGCACAGCATCGCGCCCGAGTCGTAGCGCAGCGGCGCGGCGACCGCGGCCAGCACCTCGGCGGAGTTCGCCGCCGTCGGCACCGAGGCGCAGGCCGACCGGAAGTCGGGCGGCTGCTCGCCCTTCGGGGCGTCCGTCGCGTTCCCGAAGTCCAGCACCACGGCGACCCGCTTGCGGCCGTCCGCGGGCGCGGTGCTCCCGCAGACCGCGGCGAAGTCGGGGGCCGCGGCGGGACGCGGCGTGTCCTGGCCGCCGTCCGCGCTCAGCACGAACCGCCAGCCGTCCACCGCCCCGTCCGCCGGAACGTTCCCGGCCGGACCGACCTGCTGGTAGGACCAGCCGTCGGCGCCGCCCTTCCAGAACGACCAGTAGCGGTACTCGGCGGCGGCGGAGCTGCCGGCGGCCGGACCGAGGAGGGCCGCACAGGCGGTGAGGAGGGCGAGCAGGAGGGCGGGGAGGGAGAGGGAGGAGGCGGGGGAGGAGGAGGGACGGCCGGGGGCCCCGGTGCGGGCGCGGGGGAGCCGGCCGGTCATCGGGTCTGCTCCGGGCGGTCGTCGGTGTCGGCGGCGGCGTCGGGGGCCGGGGCGCTGTCGGCGGGGGAAGCCGCCTTCTGGCGGCGGCGGTTGAGGCTGAGCAGGACGACCACGACGACGCCGACGGCGAGGGCCAGGCCGATCAGCCAGCCGGCCGAGAAGCCGCTGTTCTCGTCGGGTTCGGTGATCGCCGAGCCGGGCGCGCGGGTGGCCTGCGGGTCGCCGGCGGCGGGCGCGGACTCGGGCTTGGGGCCGGAGTCGATCAGGAGCTGGACCAGGTTGGCGCCGCCGAAGTTGTACGGGTCGAGCTTGGCGGCGCGGGCGGTCAGCACCAGGGTGGCGGTGGCGGCCGGGTTGGTGCCGTCCTTGCCCTGGGCGGCCCACGGGAAGGCGTTGCCGGCCAGCCAGTCGGCGGCGCTGGCGGCCTCGGCGGGGTGGCCGGCGGCGACCAGGCCGAGGACGGTCCAGGCGGTGGAGTCGTAGGCGGGGGTGGGGGTGTCCGCGCCGGGGGTCTTGGCGGTCAGGTGCTGGCCGTCGGCGGCCAGGCGGGCGGTCAGCCAGGCGGCGTCGGCCTCGGCGGAGTCGGCGTGCGCGACCGTCCCGGTGCCCGGCCCGGTGCCCTGGCCGCCGTCGCAGGCGAGGGCCTTCGGCGGGGCGTCCTTGCGGTCGGTGGTGGTGACCGGGAGGTGGCCGCCGGCGGCGGCGAGCAGGGCCTGCGCGGAGGCGATGGTGTCGGCGGCGGCCGGGGTGCCCGGGGCGGGCTGGTAGAGGAAGGCGCCGCGCTGGTCGGCGGGGGTGGCGCAGCCGAGCTGGAAGGAGGCCAGGCCGTCCCAGCCGGAGCGGCCGCCGGCGCTGACCGAGGCCGGGTCGAGGCCGGCCGCGAGCAGGCCGTTCAGCACCACGGCGGTGGAGTTGGCGTCGCCGGGCGCGCCCGGGTTGTACGCCCAGCTGCCGTCCGGGTTCTGGTGGGCGCGCAGCCAGTCGGTGGCGCGGGTGACGGGCTGCTGGTGGCCGCCGAGCGCGGTGAGCGCCTGGACGGCCATCGAGGTGGCGTTGGTGTCCTCGGTGGCGGGGGTGCACGGGGTGCCCTCGGCCCGGTAGGAGGGCCAGCCGCCGTCCTCGCACTGCTGGCCGAGCAGCCACTGCACGGCGGCCCCGGCGGGCTCGACCTTCTCCTGCTGGAGCGCGATCAGGGCGAGCGACTGCCGCCACACCCCGTCGTACTGCGGGTCGCCCTTGCCGTACAGCCCGGCGGGCACGCCCGAGGACGGGCTGGGCGAGGCGGAGGAGGCCGGGGCGGAGGAGGCCGAGGCGGACGAGGAGGCCGGGGCGGACGAGGAGGGGGAGGGTGTGGCGGTGTCGGCGAGCGCGGGCGCGGCGGCGCCGGCGAGCAGGGCGCCGGCGAGCGCGGCGGCGCCCAGGCGGGCAGCGGTCGGCATGGGGTGAAGCCTTTCGGTGAGCGGTCGCAGCGGGCCGGGGCGCACCCCGGGTTTCGCCCGTAGACCCACGACGGATGAGGGCCGCTCGCCTCCGGCCGGGCAGTCCGACTGCGCCGCGCCCCGGCGGTGCGGGGGCGGCTCACGGTTGCGGGTCAGTGCCGGAATCGCACCGGCTTCCCCCGGCCTCGGAGGCGGATGTGAAGTTGTCGCGGGGCGGCCGGAGCCTGCCCCGCGAGCAACGACTCTAGCCCTCGGCCGGGGACGGGCCGGAGGCAGGTGGTGGAACGGGTTGCAGTTCCGGCCGGTCGGCGGGCGCCGGGAGCAGGGCGGTGGCGGGCGCCGGGAGCAGGGCGGTGGCGGGCGCGGCGGGGGGCGCCGCGGGGGCGGGGGCGGGCGCCAGCAGCCGGGCGGCGGTGTGCAGGTCGGCCCGGACCTCGGCAAGCGAGGCCCGCCCGGACAGCCACACCAGCAGGGTGGCGTGCCAGGTGTGGCCGACCACCCGCAGCGCCGCCTGCTGGTCGGCGGTCGGCGGGCCGGGCAGCCGGGCGGCGGTCAGCACGATGGCGCCGGTGACCTGGGTGACCTCGTCCACCTCGGAGCCCACCGAGCGGTCCGCGAAGGACAGCGCCCGCACCATGGCCTCGGCCAGCCGGGGCTCGCGCTGCAGCGCCTGGAAGGCGGCGGTGAGCGCCTCGGCGACCCGGGCCGCCGGGTCCGGGCCGGCCGGCGGGCGGCGCCGGACCTGCTCGTGCAGGCGCTCCAACTGCTCGCGCATCACCGCGACCAGCAGGTGCACCTTGGACGGGAAGTACCGGTACAGGGTGCCGAGCGCGACCTGCGCGCCCTCCGCGACCTCGCGCATCTGCACCGCCTCGTACCCGCCCCGGGCGGCCAGTGCGGTGGCCGCGCGCAGGATGCCCCGGCGGCGCTCGGTCTGGCGCGGCGTCAGCGGCCCGTCGGCGGCGGTGGCGGTCACGGGACACTCCAGGGGCGGTGGGACGTGGTGCTGCGCGGCGTGGTGCGAATCACCCGCCGGGGCTCCTGACGACAAGCTACGGGCCGGTAATCTTCGAGGTCCCTCGTTGTGCACTTTCTCCAACGACGAGCCCGCACCGCTGTGAAACGTGATCTACTTTACCGGTCGGCGGCCTTCTCCGTCGCCGCTCCCGGCGAGTAGCGAGGAATGGGGACTGGGGATGACCGCTGTGTCGCCTCCGCCGTTGCGGATCGCCCTGCTGTCGTACCGCGGCGACCCGTTCTGCGGCGGCCAGGGCGTGTACGTGCGCCACCTGTCGCGCGAACTGGCCCGGCTCGGCCACCGCGTCGACGTGATCGGCGCCCAGCCGTACCCGGTGCTCGACGAGGTCGAGGGCCCCGGCGCCGTCCGCCTGGTCGAACTGCCCGGCCTCGACCTGTACCGCGCCGACGACCCGTTCCGCACCCCCGCCGCCGGCGAGTTCCGCGGCCCGGTCGACCTGCTGGAGTACGCGGTGATGCGCACCGGCGGCTTCCCCGAGCCGCTGACCTTCTCGCTGCGCGCCCGCGCCTTCCTGGCCCGGCACCGGGGCCGCTACGACGTCGTGCACGACAACCAGACCCTCGGCTACGGCCTGCTCGGCCTGGCCCGGCACGGCTTCCCGCTGGTCACCACCGTGCACCACCCGGTCACCGTGGACCGGCGGCTGGAGATCGAGGCGGCCCGCACCCGGCTGGAGCGGCTCGGCAAGCGCCGCTGGTACGCCTTCACCCGGATGCAGCGCCGGGTCGCCGCCCGGCTGGAGCACGTCATCACCGTCTCGGAGAGCTCCAAGGCGGAGATCGCCGAGCAGCTGGGCACCGCGCCCGGCGCCGTCTCGGTCGTTCCGATCGGCGCCGACACCCGGCTGTGGTCTCCGTCCGCCGCCGTCGCCCGCGTCCCCGGCCGGATCGTCACCACCTCCAGCGCCGACGTCCCGCTCAAGGGCCTGGTGCACCTGGTCGAGGCGCTCGCCAAGGTCCGCACCGAGCGGGACGCCCACCTTGTGGTGGTCGGCAAGCCGCAGAAGGAGGACGGGCCGGTCGCCGAGGCGGTGCGCCGCTTCGGCCTGGAGCAGCACATCGAGTTCCGCACCGGCCTGAGCGACGCCGAGCTCGTCGACCTGTACCGCTCCGCCGAGGCCGCCTGCGTCCCCTCGCTGTACGAGGGCTTCTCGCTGCCCGCCGCCGAGGCGATGGCCACCGCCACCCCGCTGGTCGCCACCACCGGCGGCGCCATCCCCGAGGTCGCCGGCCCGGACGGCGCCACCTGCCTCGCGGTGCCGCCCGGCGACGCGGGCGCGCTGGCCGCCGCGCTCGGCCGGCTGCTGGACGACCCCGCGCTGCGCGAACGGCTCGGCGCCGCCGGGCGCGAACGCGTGCTGGCCCGGTTCACCTGGGCGCGGGCCGCCGAACTCACCGTCGAGCGCTACCGGGCCGCGATCGCCACCGGCACCGGCGCCGGCGCCCGCTCCGGCCCCGGCTGGCGCTACGTCGGCTGACGGCCCGTCCGGCGACGGACAGTCAACCCCCCCCGGTACCACCCCCTTCGTGAATGGGAGCCCCGCAGTGCTGACCGTCGACTTCTCCCGCTTCCCGCTCGCCCCCGGCGACCGGGTGCTCGACCTGGGCTGCGGCGGCGGCCGGCACGCGTTCGAGTGCTACCGGCGCGGCGCCGACGTGGTCGCCCTGGACCGGAACGCCGAGGAGATCGCCGAGGTCCGCAAGTGGTTCGCCGCCATGGAGCAGGCCGGCGAGGCCCCCGCCGGGGCCGGCGCCACCGCGATGGAGGGCGACGCGCTGAACCTGCCCTTCGACGACGGCACCTTCGACAGGATCATCATCTCCGAGGTGATGGAGCACATCCCCGACGACGAGGGCGTGCTCGCCGAGATGGTCCGCGTCCTCAAGCCCGGCGGGCTGCTCGCCGTCACCGTGCCCCGCTACCTGCCCGAGAAGATCTGCTGGGCGCTGTCCGACGAGTACCACGAGGTCGAGGGCGGCCACATCCGGATCTACAAGGGCGACGAACTCGTCGAGAAGGTCCGCGGGGCCGGCCTCACCCCGTACGGCACCCACCACGCGCACGCCCTGCACGCCCCCTACTGGTGGATCAAGTGCGCGGTCGGCGTGAACAACGACAAGGCGCTGCCGGTGCGCGCCTACCACCAGCTGCTGGTCTGGGACATCGTCGGCACCCCCGTCATCTCCACCCTCACCAAGGCCGCCGAGAAGGCCCTCAACCCCGTCCTCGGCAAGTCCTTCGTCGTCTACGCCAGCAAGCCCCACCTGCCGGGGAGCGGCGCGTGACGGCCGCCGTCCCCGCCGCCCTGCTGCTCGACGGCGTCCTGGACGCCGCGCAGGCCGCCGACACCGTCCGCTCGATCCTCGCCCACCAGCAGCCCGACGGCGCGATCCCCTGGTTCCACGGCGGCCACCTCGACCCCTGGGACCACACCGAGGCCGCGATGGCCCTCGACACCGCCGGCGAGCACGCCGCCGCCGAAGCCGCCTACCGCTGGCTCGCCGACCGTCAGAACCCCGACGGCTCCTGGTACGCCGCCTACGCCTACGGGCAGCCCGGCACCGCCGACGGCACCGCCACCGACCGGGCCCGCGAGACCAACTTCTGCGCGTACGTCGCCGTCGGCGCCTGGCACCACCACCTGGCCACCGGCGACGACCGCTTCCTCGAACGGATCTGGCCCACCGTCAGCCGCGCCCTCGACCACACCGTCCGGCTCAGCCTCCCCGGCGGCGCCATCGCCTGGCGCCAGGACGAGCACGGCACGGCCGCCGAGGACGCCCTGCTCACCGGCTCCTGCTCGATCCTGCACGCGCTGCGCTGCGGACTCGCCGTCGCCGACCACCTCGACCGGCCGCAACCCGACTGGGAACTCGCCGCCGGACGCCTCCAGCACGCCATCGCCCGGCACCCCGAGCGGTTCCTCGACAAGGACCGCTACTCCATGGACTGGTACTACCCCGTCCTCGGCACCGCCCTGCGCGGCGAGGACGCGGCGCGGCGCCTGGCCGCCGACTGGGACCGCTT
This sequence comes from Kitasatospora sp. NPDC057198, assembly GCF_042670125.1. Classification (NCBI taxonomy): domain Bacteria; kingdom Bacillati; phylum Actinomycetota; class Actinomycetes; order Kitasatosporales; family Streptomycetaceae; genus Kitasatospora; species Kitasatospora sp. NPDC057198. The sequence continues at coordinate 31,573 of NZ_JBHUWH010000031.1, forward strand.
CGTCGTCCCCGGCCTCGGCGTCCGCTGCGTCAGCGACCGGCCCTGGGTCACCGGCGGCGAGAGCGCCGAACTCGCCCTCGCCCTGTGGGCCGCCGGACAGTCCGACCGGGCCGTCGAGATCCTCCGCTGGATCCAGCACCTGCGGCACGGCGACGGCTCCTACTGGACCGGCTACGTCTACGAGGACCACGCGATCTGGCCCGAGGAACGCACCACCTGGACGGCCGGCGCCCTGCTGCTCGCCGTCGCGGCCCTCGGCGGCGACCACGCGACGGTCAGCGTCTTCGGCGGCGAGGAACTGCCGGGCGGCCTGGTGGTCAACGACTGCTGCTGAGCGTTCCGGGGCGGGACGGACGACAAAGGTCCGCCCGGAGAGGGGGTTCCCTC